>NZ_CAJYIU010000086.1 GCF_913775355.1 uncultured Aureimonas sp. | reverse complement strand
TGCTGAACCTCACCAAGGGCATGTGCACCGACTGGGCCCGCCACGGGCTGCAGGTCAACGCGATCGGCCCCGGCTATTTCGAGACGCCGCTGAACCAGGCGCTGGTGGACGATCCGAAGTTCACCGAATGGCTGACGATGCGCACGCCGACCGGGCGCTGGGGCAAGGTCGAGGAGCTGCAGGGCGCCTGCATCTTCCTCGCGTCCGACGCCTCGGCCTTCGTCAACGGCCAGATCGTCTACGTCGACGGCGGGGTGCTGGCGACGCTCTAGCGCTGTCCGGCCCGTCCGGCTCCCCGTGCGCAGGAGCCCGTGCGGTGATACGAGGAGGGCGACGGCGGCCGGGGCGGGGCGATCTCCCGCCTGGGCCGCATCCGCTTCTCGAGGACTGCCGCCTTGCCAGACATCACCCGCATTCCCGTCTTCGACGGTCACAACGACACGCTGCTCCGGCTGATGGAGGACGCGAGCGGCGAGGCCGAGCGGCGCTTCTTCGAAGGCGGCGCCGGCGGCCACATCGACATGGCGCTGGCGGCCGAGGGCGGTCTCGCCGGCGGATTGTTTGCCGTGTTCCCGCCCTCGCATATGGACGCCTCGCTGTCGGACGCGATGCGCGTGCCCCCTTACGCGCTGCCCTTTCCCGAGACGCCGAGCCTTGCCGACGCGCGCGAGACGACGCTGCGGATGATCGCGATCCTCCTGCGTCTCGAGCGCACGTCCGGCGGGCGCTTCACCGTCTGCCGGACGGCCGGCGAGATCGAGGCGGCCATGGGGCGCGGCAGCTTCGCCGCCGTCCTCCACATCGAGGGCGCCGAGGCGATCGATGCGGATCTCGACATGCTCGACGTGCTCCATGCCGCCGGCCTGCGCTCGGTCGGCCCCCTGTGGAGCCGGCCGAACGTCTTCGGCGACGGCGTGCCGATGCGCTTCCCTTCTTCGCCCGACACCGGGCCGGGCCTGTCGGACGCCGGCCGGCGGCTGGTCAAGCGCTGCAACGCGCTGCGCATCCTCGTCGACTGCTCCCATCTCAACGAGAAGGGCTTCGACGACGTGGCCGCCCTCTCGGACGCGCCGCTGGTCGCCACCCATTGCAACGCCCATGCGGTGACGCCGCACAGCCGCAACCTCACCGACCGGCAGCTCGGCGTCATCCGCGAAACGGGCGGGCTGGTCGGTCTCAACTTCGCGACCGCCTTCCTCGGCGACGGCGGCATGGACGAGACGATTGGCCTCGACCCGATGCTGCGCCATCTCGACCATCTCCTGCGGCATCTCGGCGAGGAGGGCGTCGCGCTCGGCTCCGACTTCGACGGGGCGACGATCCCGAGTGCGGTCGGCTCGGCCGCCGGCCTGCCCCGTCTTCTCGAGGCGATGGCGGCGGCGGGCTACGGGCGCGAGCTCGTCGAACGCATCGCGTGGCGCAACTGGCTGTCGGTGCTGCGGCGGACCTGGGGCGCCTGAGCGCCCCTACGCGCCGGTCGCGAGGGCGAAGCCCTCGTCGAGCCAGCCGGTGATGCCGCCCGCCATGATCTTCACCGGGCGGCCGAGTTCGGCGAGCCGCAGCGCCCCGCGCGCCGCCCCGTTGCAATGGGGGCCGGCGCAGTAGGTGATGAACAGCGTCTCCGGCGGATAGGCCTCCAGCCGGGAGCGGACGATCTTGCCGTGCGGCAGGTGGATCGCGCCCGGCACGTGCCCGGCCTCGAATTGGGCGGGCCCGCGCACGTCGAGAAGCACGAAGTCGGGCCCGCGCGACAGGGCGTCGTGGACGTCCCAGCAGTCGGTCTCGAAGCGGAAGGCGGCAGCGAAGTGCTCGCGCGCGAGCGCGCTCGGGGCGGCGGGAACGATGGTGACGGCGGACGGCACGAGAACCTCCTTCAGGTGGGATGCCGCCATATCGCCGCGTGCCGCGCTCTCTTGCTATTGGCAGAGATGACAGAGTACGGGCAGATCATGCCAGAGACTGCCGGTCCCCTCGTCGTCGCCCTCCTCTACGACGGCCTCTGCACCTTCGAGTTCGGCATCGTCGCCGAGGTCTTCGGCCTGCCGCGTCCCGAGATGGGCGAGGGCTGGTATCGCTTCGCGAGCGCGGCGGTGGAGGCGGGGCCGCTGCGCGCCCATGGCGGCTTCGCGCTCCAGGCGGATCACGGGATCGAGCTCGTGGACGCCGCCGACATCGTCGTCGTGCCGGGCTGGAAGGGGGCGGGCGTCGCGGTGCCGGGTGCGCTCGCCGAGCGGCTGCAGGCGGCGCACGAGCGGGGCGCGATTCTCGTCTCGATCTGTTCGGGCGCCTTCGTGCTCGCCGCCACCGGCCTTCTCGATGGCGGGACGGCGACCACCCACTGGCGCTACGCGGAAGCCTTGCGCGCGCTCCATCCGCGCGTCGCGGTGGACGACGCCTCGCTCTACCGCTCGCACGGGCGCATCCATACCTCGGCGGGAAGCGCGGCAGGCATCGACCTTCTGATCGCGATCGTGCGCGAGGATTTCGGCGATGCCGCCGCCAACTCGGTGGCGCGCCGGCTGGTGATGCCGGCCCATCGCGGCGGCGGGCAGGCGCAGTTCCTCGAGCGACCCGTCCCGGCGCCGCGCGCGGGCGCCGTCGCGCCGCTTCTGGACGCGGTGCGCGCCGATCTCGCCGGGCCCTGGACGGTCGAGCGCATGGCCGACGCCTGCCGCATGAGCCTTCGCACCTTCGCGCGGCGCTTCCGGGAAGCCGTCGGCACATCGCCGGGCGAATGGCTGGCGGGCGAGCGGGTGGAAGCGGCCAAGCATCTCCTCGTCGCGCGGCGGCACAGCCTGGAGGAGATCGCGGGCGCCACCGGCTTCGGCTCGGCCGACACGATGCGCCACCATTTCGCCCGGCGCGTCGGGATCAGCCCGAAGGCCTATCAGGCGCAGTTCGGCACCGGTTCTTTGCCGGCGTCGCGAAAGGACCGGGGCGGCAGGGAGCCGCCGCCGCGCCCATCGCGTTGAACCGGACAATGCCGGGAGACGCGACATGGACGACCCTCACGACCTCCAGCGGTTCCTGGATGCGCAGGCGCCCGTGATCGAAACGGTCGAGGACGAGTTGCGCGACGGGCGGAAACGCAGCCACTGGATGTGGTTCGTGTTTCCGCAAGTTGCGGGGCTCGGCCGCAGCCCGACCGCCCGGCATTTTGCCATTCGATCGCTCGCCGAGGCGGAGGCGTTCCTCGCCCATCCGGTTCTCGGGCCCCGCCTCCGGCACTCGGCGGACCTAGCGAACCGGCACCGCGGCCGCTCGGCCCTAAGCGTCTTCGGTTCGCCCGACGACATGAAGTTTCAGTCCAGCATGACACTGTTCGCGCGCGCGTCGGGCGGCGAGGCGGTCTTCACCGAGGCGCTGGCTGGGTTCTTCAGAGGCCGCGAGGACCCGGCGACCATCGCCATACTCGACGGCCGGGCCGGCCCCGGCTGAGGTCCGTCAGAGCGCGGCCTGCGCCGGCATCGGCAGGTAGGCGACGCGCTCGTAGGGCACGTCGGCGCGCGGCAGCGCCGCGCGCTCGCGGATGATGTCGGAGGCTTTTTCCGCGATCATGATCGTCGGCGCGTTGAGGTTGCCGGTGGTGATCGAGGGCATGATGGAGCTGTCGACGACGCGCAGGCGCTCGGTGCCGATCACCCGCGTCTCGGGGTCCACCACCGCCAGCGGATCGTCGCCCGCGCCCATCCGGCAGGTGCAGGACGGGTGGTAGGCGCTCTCGACATGCTCGGTGACGAAGCGGTCGATCTCCTCGTCGCTCTGCACTGCCTCGCCCGGCTGGATCTCGCGCCCGCGATAGCGGTCGAACGAGGGCTGGGCGAAGATCTCGCGCGTCAGGCGCACGCAGGCGCGCATCTCCGCCCAGTCGTCGGGATGGCTCATGTAGTTGAAGAGGATGCGGGGCGGGGCCGCGGGATCGGCGGAGGCGAGGCGCACGTGCCCGCGCGACTTCGAGCGCATCGGCCCGACATGCGCTTGGAACCCGTGCTCGGAGGCGAGGCCCCGGCCGTCGTAGGTCACGGCGAGCGGCAGGAAGTGGTACTGGATGTCGGCATGCTCGACGTCGGGGCGCGAGCGGATGAAGCCGCAGCTCTCGAAATGGTTGGTCGCGCCGAGGCCGCGCTTGGTGAAGAGCCAGCGCGCGCCGATCGAGCCCTTGGCAAAGGGCGACATGGCGGAGAACAGCGTGATCGGCTCGCGGCAGGCGACCTGGAAGTAGAATTCGAGGTGGTCCTGCAGATTCTCGCCGACGCCGCGCCGGTCGGCGACGACCGCGATGCCGTGGCTCGCGAGCTCGGCGCCGGGTCCGACGCCGGAGAGCTTCAGGAGCTTCGGGGTGTTGATCGACCCGGCGGCGAGGATGACCTCGCGGCGCGCGAGCGCCTGACGCGCCGCGCCGCCGACACGGAAGGCGACGCCGGACGCCGCGCGCCCGTCGAAGAGGACGCGCTCGACGAGGGCGTGGGTGACGACCTTGAGGTTCGCCCGCCCGAGCGCGGGCTTGAGATACGCGTTGGCGGTGGACCAGCGGCGGCCGTTGTGGACGGTCATGTCCATCCGGCCGAAACCCTCCTGCGTCGCGCCGTTGATGTCCTCGTTCATCGCATGGCCGGCTTCGCCCGCCGCCCTGACGAACGCGTCGTAGAGCGGGTTGGAGAGCGTGCCATAGGTCGTGTGGAGCGCACCCTCGCCGCCGCGATAGGGATCGCCGCCCGCCCGCCGGTTCTCGGCGCGGCGGAAGTAGGGAAGGACGTCGGGATAGCCCCAACCGGCCGCGCCCTGGTTCTCCCAGCGGTCGAAATCGGCCGGCGCGCCGCGCACGTAGACCATGCCGTTGATCGAGGACGAGCCGCCGAGCACCTTGCCGCGCGGGCAATTCATCCGGCGGCCGTTGAGGTGGGGCTCCGGCTCGGACTCGTAGCCCCAGTTGTACTTCTTCATGTTCATGGGGATCGACAGCGCACTCGGCATCTGGATCAGCACCGAACGGTCGGACCCGCCGAACTCGAGGACGAGGACGGTGCTTTTCCCATCCTCGGTCAGCCGGTTGGCGAGGACGCAGCCGGCCGAGCCGGCGCCGACGATCACGTAGTCGAAGTGTTCGATCTCCATCGCTTGCCGCTCCAGATCAGTAGGGCGCGTCGACGCGGCCGAGATTGACGTAGACGCTCTTCGCCTGCGTATGGGCGAGGAGCGCGGCGCGCCCGTTCTCGCGACCGAGGCCCGATTCCTTGGCGCCGCCGAAGGGCAGTTCGATCGGCGTGATGTTGTAGGTGTTGATCCAGGTGGTGCCGGCCTCGAGCCGGGCGACGACGCGGTGGGCGCGCGCGAGGTCGCGCGTGAAGACGCCGGCAGCCAGCCCGAAGCGCGTGTCGTTGGCGCGTGCCACCACCTCGTCCTCGCCCCGGAACGACAGGACGGTCATCACCGGGCCGAAGATTTCCTCCCGCACGATCGTCATGTCGTCGCGGCATCCGTCGAAGATCGTCGGCTCGACGAAGTAGCCCCGGCCGAGCGCGCCGGCCGTCACCCGGCTGCCGCCGCACAGGAGCTTCGCGCCGCCGCGCCGCCCCTCCTCGATATAGGAGAGGACCTTGTTCATGTGCGTCTGCGAGATCAGCGTGCCGACCTGCGTCGCGGGATCGGCGGGATCGCCGACCACCATGGCGCGGGTGCGCGAGGCGAGCTTCTCGAGGAAGGCCTCGCGCACGTCCTCGTGCACGAAGACGCGCGTGCCGTTGGAGCAGACCTCGCCGGCGGAATAGAAGTTGGCGAGCATCGCCCCGCCCACCGCGTCGTCGAGATCGGCATCGGGGAAGACGATCAGCGGCGACTTGCCGCCGAGTTCCAGCGTCACCTGCTTCAGGGTGGTGGCGGCGTCCGCCATCACCTTCTTGCCGGTGCCGACCTCGCCGGTCAGCGAGATCTTGGCGATGCCGGGGTGGCGCGACAGGAGACGCCCGGTACGCCCGTCGCCCTGCAGGACGTTGAAGACGCCGGCAGGCACGCCGCACTCGGTCATCACCTCGGCGAGCTTCAGGGCGGTGAGCGGCGTCAGCTCGGCCGGCTTGAAGATGAAGGCGTTGCCGGCGGCGAGCGCCGGGGCGGCCTTCCAGCAGGCAATCTGCAGCGGATAGTTCCAGGCGCCGATGCCGGCGACGACCCCCAGCGGCTCGCGCCGGACATAGCCGAAGGCGGCGGGCCCGAGATCGACGTGCTCGCCCGCGATGCCGGCGGCGAGCCCCGCGAAATACTCGATGCAGTCGGCGCCCGACAGGACGTCGACGGCGATCGTCTCCTGGATCGGCTTGCCGGTGTCGCGGGTTTCGAGAAGCGCCAGCTCCTCGTTGCGCTCGCGAAGCCGGGTGGCGACGCGGTTGAGGATGCGGCCGCGCTCGGCTCCGGTCATCGCGCCCCAGGTGCGCTGCGCCTCGCGGGCGGCCCTGACCGTCGCCTCGACCTCGGCCTCGCCGGCCATCGCGATCTCGGCGATCGTCTCGCCGGTCGCGGGATTGAGGGTGGCGAAGGTCTCGGTGCCCTCGCGCCAGGGAAGGTAGGCGCCGGCGACATGGCTCGTCAGCACCGGGGCGCCGGCTGCGCGCGGCGGCGCCTTCGCCCGCTCGCCGGTGCTGAGCGGCCGCGCCTCGGCGATCTGCGCGTCGGTGAAGCTCGTCGCGATGGCGCGCGCCAGCGTGCTGTCGGCCTCGCCGGCGTCCGACAAGGAGGAGCGCAGCCACAGGCCGTCGATCACGGCGGCGATCGCCACCGCGACGCGCGCGGCGTCGTCCGCCGCCACAAGCCCCTTCAGGTCGTGGCGGAGGTTGGAGAGCATGCGCTGCTGGTAGACGCGCTGCACGCGCTTCAGCCGCGCGGAATGGAGGACCTGGCCCCAGAAGGCGAGCCACACGGACCCCGTGCGCCCGTCGAACTCTTCCGGCGCGAGGTTGGCGTCGATCACGCTCTGGATGCGCTCGCGCGGCGTCTCCGCGCGCTTCAGCCGCCAGCGCGTGCCCTCCGAGACGCGCGAGGCGAGGTGACGAAGCGTCGCCTCGAGAAGCCCGTCCTTGTCGCCGAAGTAATGCGAGACGAGCGAGGGCGCGACGCCCGCCCGGCCCGCGATCTCCGACAGGCTCGCGGCGGCGAAGCCGACATCGGCCAGCGCCTCGATCGTCGCCTCGATCAGCTGCCGGCGCCGCTGGTCCTCGGAGCCGAAGCGGGGGGCGATGGAAAGGCGGGTCATGCGGGGGTCTCCGGCGCAAGCATCGGGCGGCAGGATTGATCATTCATTCAATCGAACGAAAAGCGGTGGAATGCAATCCCCCGGCATCGGCTGCGCGATCCCCGTTCAATGCTGTCGAGGCGTCCGCCTGTGTCCAGTCGACCGGCGAGGAAGGTCAGGAAAAGGGCATATTGCCTCCTGTTTCGACAGAAACCGGTCCCGCGTGAAAAGAATTGAACGGACGTTCAACTGGCGCTTGACAGCTGCGGGAAGCCCGTTCTCAATCCCCATCACGGTTCGATGGATGGAATGGTCCGCAGGTCTGTCCATCTGCTATCAACGGTGCCGGGGCATGGGCCCGTCACATCAGGAGAAGACCCCTATGGCGTCATCGCGTTCCCTCGTTCTGACCGGGCTGACGGCTCTTCTCATGGGGGCGACGGCGGCCCACGCCGCCGACCCGGCCTCGTGCCGTGCGGTGCGCTTTGCCGATGTCGGCTGGACCGACATCACCGCGACCACCGCCGCCGCGTCCGCGGTCCTCGAGGGGCTCGGCTACCAGCCCCGCACCGACGTCCTCGCCCTGCCGGTCACCTTCGCCTCGCTGAAGAACCGCGACATCGACGTCTTCCTCGGCAACTGGATGCCGACGATGGAGGCCGACCTCGCGCCCTACCGCGCGGAAGGCTCGATCGAGATCATCCGCGCCAACCTCGAGGGCGCGAAATACACGCTCGCGGTGCCGACCTACCTCTTCGATGCGGGGCTGAAATCCTTCGGCGACATCGCCAAGTTTCGCGACCAGCTGGACGGCAAGCTCTACGGCATCGAGCCCGGCAACGACGGCAACCGCCTGATCCAGGGCATGATCGACAAGGACCAGTTCGGCCTGAAGGGCTTCGAGCTGGTGGAATCGTCCGAGCAGGGCATGCTGGCCCAGGTCGCGCGCGAGACGCGCGCCAAGAAGCCGATCGTCTTCCTCGGATGGGAGCCGCATCCGATGAACGCCAACTTCCAGCTGTCCTACCTTTCGGGCGGCGACGAGGTGTTCGGGCCGAACTACGGCGGGGCGACGATCTACACCCTGACCCGCAAGGGCCTGTCGACCGACTGCCCGAACCTCGGCAAGCTGTTTGCCAACCTCGTCTTCTCGCTGCCGATGGAGAACGAGATCATGGGCGCGATCCTCGACGGCGGCGAGGCGCCGGAAAAGGCGGCGAAGGCTTGGCTCGCCGCCCATCCCGATGCCTGGAAGCCGTGGCTGGCGGGCGTCACCACCTTCGACGGGCAGCCCGCCGAGGCGGCGCTCGCGCAGGCGTTCGGCGGCTGAGCGGCCGGATCGTCTCCGACGGCGGCGTGCCGGGCCACGAGCCCGGCGCCCGGCTCCCGTCCCCTCCTTCTCGCGCGAACCCCGAGGCCGCATGACGCAATGGCTCGTCGACCACAAGATTCCGCTCGGGGCCTGGCTGCGCGCCTTCGTCGACGCGCTCACCACCAACGCGCAAGGGCTGTTCGACGCGATCTCGGTCAGCCTCGAATTCCTGATCGGCGGGCTCACCACCGGCCTTGAGGCGATCCCGCCGCTCCTCTTCATCACGCTGGTCGCGGTCGGCGCCTACGTCCTGCACCGGTCGCTCGCGCTCGTCGCCTTCGCCGTCCTCTCGCTGCTTCTCATCATCAACCTCGGCTACTGGGCCGAGATGATCCAGACGCTGTCGCTCGTCTTCTGCGCGACGCTGGCCTGCGTCCTCATCGGCGTGCCGATCGGCATCGCGGCGGCGCACCGCCCCTGGCTCTACCAGGCGCTGCGCCCGCTCCTCGACCTGATGCAGACGATCCCGACCTTCGTCTACCTCATCCCGACGCTGGTGCTGTTCGGCCTCGGCGTCGTGCCGGGCCTGATCTCGACCGTGATCTTCGCGATCCCCGCGCCGATCCGCCTGACGCATCTCGGCTTCACCACCGTGCCGGGACCCCTGCGCGAGGCGGCGAGCGCCTTCGGGGCGACCAAGCGCCAGCTCCTCTTCAAGGTCGAGCTGCCCTATGCGCTGCCGACCATCATGGCCGGCATCACCCAATGCATCATGCTGAGCCTCTCGATGGTGGTGATCGCCGCGCTCGTCGGCGCCGACGGTCTCGGCAAGCCGGTGGTGCGCGCCCTCAACACGGTCAACATCGCCATGGGCTTCGAGGCAGGGCTCTGCATCGTGATCCTCGCGATCCTCCTCGACCGCATCTGCAAGGCGCCCGCGCGCCGCGCCGCCAAGGGAGCACGGGCATGAGCGACACGCTTCCCGCGATCGAGTTCCGCGACGTCGACATCGTCTTCGGCGACCGCGGCGGCCAGGCCATCGCCATGCTCGACCGGGGCGCGACGCGCGACGAGATCCTGAAGGCGACGGGCGCCGTCCTCGGCGCGGCCGGCGTCAACCTGACGATCCAGCCGGGCGAGATCTGCGTCCTCATGGGTCTGTCGGGTTCCGGCAAGTCGACGATCCTGCGCGCCGTCAACCGCCTCAACACCATGTCGCGCGGGCGCACGATCGTCAGCCATCGCGGCCGGCCGGTGGATGTCGGGACCTGCGACGAGGCGACCCTGCGCGACCTTCGCACGCATACCGTCTCCATGGTGTTCCAGCAGTTCGCGCTCCTGCCCTGGCGCACGGTGCGCGAGAACGCCGGGCTCGGGCTGGAACTGCAGGGCATGTCCGCCGCGGAGCGCCGGCGCATCGTGGACGAAAAGCTCGCCATGGTCGGGCTCACGCAGTGGGCCGACAAGTATGCGCACGAGCTGTCGGGCGGCATGCAGCAGCGCGTCGGCCTCGCGCGCGCCTTCGCGACCGACGCCGACATCCTCCTGATGGACGAGCCCTTCTCGGCGCTCGACCCCCTGATCCGCACCAAGCTGCAGGACGAGCTCTTGGAACTCCAGACGTCGATCCGCAAGACGATCCTCTTCGTCAGCCACGATCTCGACGAGGCGATGAAGCTCGGCAACCGCATCGCCATCATGCAGGACGCGCGCATCGTGCAGCAGGGCAGCGCGGAGGACATCCTCCTGTCGCCCGCGACGCCCTATGTCGCCGAATTCGTGCGGCACATGAACCCGCTCAACGTCCTGCGCGGCTCGGCGCTGATGCGCCCGGCCGGCACGCTGCGGCGCGACGGCGACGCGGTGCTTCTCGACCGCGACGGCGCGATCCGGCTCGAACTCGACGCCGCCGACCGGCCGGCCGGGGTGCGAATCGGGGCGGGCGCCGGCACGCTCGGCCATGCCGACGCGCTGGAGGGCCGCGTCGACCGCCCGTGCGACGTGATCGTGGCGCCGGCCGACCTCAAGCTGCGGGCCGCGATCGCGCTGAAGCGCCAGACCAACCACCCGATCCTCCTCGTCGACGAACTCGGGCGCCTAGCGGGCCTCTGCGGCGACGAGGAGATCTATCGCGGCCTCCTCCAGCGCTCCGAACCGGCCTGAGCCGGGCGGCCGCGGTCAATCGAGGCTGGCGCGGCCCTCGACGATATCGAGGCGCGCCGCCTCGTGCCGGTCGCGCAGTTCCTTGAAGCGCGGCACGGGGTTCATGTCCTCGCCCGATTCGTTGCGCCGGGTGAGCGCCCAGAACTCCTCGCTCTCCTCAGCGTTCAGCCCGACGAAGACCTCGTGTCCGTCGTCGCCGATCGTCAGGGCGCGCATGCCGCGCAGGAATTCGCGCTCGTCGTCCGAAATGTCCATTGCTGTCTCCCGTGTCGTCGACGGGTAAAGACGCTGGCGCGCGAAACGTTCGCGCGGCCGGGCCGGACCCCGATGATTTTTCCACCGCCGCCGGGATGCGAGGGGCGGCGGCGCGCGGCGTTTTCCCGCTGGCGGCGGCCCCGATCGGGGGTAAGCTTCCCCGATCGCGCGGGCGGCCTCGCCCGCCGGCACGGGAGGAGAGCGCATCATGATCGAACCGCAGATCGTCGGCTGGGCCCATTCGCAGTTCGGCAAGCGGGACGACGCCCGCGACACGCGCGACCTCATGGCCGAGGTCGCCCTGCCGGCGCTGGCTCATGCCGGCCTCCAGCCGGAGGACGTCGACGCCCTGTTCGTCGGCGTCTTCAACAACGGCTTCTCAGGCCAGGACTTCCAGGCCGCGCTCGTCGGCATGGGCGCCGGGGCGCTGGCCCGCACGCCCGCCATGCGCACCGAGAACGCCTGCGCCACCGGCTCGGCGGCCCTTTATTCCGCGATGGACTTCGTCGCGTCCGGCCGCGGCCGCATCGCGCTCGTCGTCGGCGCCGAGAAGATGACCGGCGTCCCGACGCCGCGCGCCGGCGACATTCTCCTCTCCGCCTCGTTCCGCGAGGAGGAGGCCGACGTCGAGGGCGGCTTCGCCGGCCTCTTCGGGCGGATCGCCAAGAGCTATTTCCAGCGCTACGGCGACCGGTCCGAAGAGCTTGCGATGATCGCGGCCAAGAACCACGCCAACGGGGTCCTCAACCCCTATGCCCATATGCGGAAGGACGTCTCGGTCGAGTTCTGCAATACGGTGTCGGACAAGAATCCGTATGTCGCGGCGCCCTTGCGGCGCACCGATTGCTCGCTGATCTCGGACGGGGCGGCGGCGCTCGTCATCGCCCATCCCGAGGTCGCCGCCGATCTCCCGCGCGCCGTCGCCTTCCGTGCGCGCGCCCACACCAACGACATCCTCGCCATGTCGCGCCGCGACCCGACGGCGTTCGACGGGCCGCGGCGGGCCTGGGCGCAGGCGCTGGAGGCGTCCGGTCTTTCGCTGGACGACCTCGACCTCGTCGAGACCCACGACTGCTTCACCATCGCCGAACTGATCGAATACGAGGCGATGGGGCTGGCCGAGCCGGGGCAGGGCTGGCGCGTCGTGCGCGAGGGAACCACGAGCAAGGACGGTCGCCTGCCCGTCAACCCGTCCGGCGGCCTCAAGTCGAAGGGCCATCCGATCGGCGCGACAGGGGTCTCGATGCACGCGATGGCCGCCATGCAGCTTTGCGGCGAGGCGGGCGGGATGCAGATCGAGGGCGCTGCCCACGCCGGGGTCTTCAACATGGGCGGGGCGGCGGTCGCAAGCTACGTCTCGATCCTCGAGCGCGTTCGCTGACGGCGGAGCCCGCGGCGCATCATCGCCGGTCGGGCCGTCGCGGAAGGCGGCCGGTTGCGGCGGGCCGACATTGGACCGTGGGGCGTGCGCGTCGACCGCTTCCCGCCCTTTCGCCCGTTGCTTCGAAGGCGTCGGTTCCGATTCATCTGGCGTTCATGTGGAGGGGCGTAGACGTTAACCCGCCTTTACGAGAAGCGCCTGCTGGCTCCCGTCCCTTCGCGAGCAGGTGCCTATGGCTGGGCGCCCGACCGGGCGTCCAGCTATCTTTCCGGACGCCGGATCGGGGGCGCGCAACTCACGCAAACCACCCAACCGGAAGCCGGTGCGGCTCCCGGTTGGGCTTGGCTGCGCCCGTCAGGTTGCCCTTCCGCAGCGCTGCATCTTCGCACGGC
>NZ_CAJYIU010000085.1 GCF_913775355.1 uncultured Aureimonas sp. | reverse complement strand
GATCGCGGCCGCGCCGAAGCCCCGCGGCTCGGTCCACGTCCAGATCGACATCGACCCGCAAAGCTTCCTGTGAGCATCGCTTCGCCCTTGCGGCGGGCGACCCGATCCTGTCATGGCAGGCAGCGTGTCGCACAAAGTGGGGAGGGGATGGCATGGGGATCGGTCGGCTGGTGTTCGCGACGCTTCTCGGCCTCGCCTGCCCACCGACTATGGCGCAGGACCTAGAACCGGACGCCGCGCCCGTCGCCGGTCCGCCGGCCGCGCAGGACACGATCTTCTGGTATCCCGCCCCCTCGCGCTGCACCTACTTCACGCCCGAGGCCCGGGCCGCCTTCCGCTTCGACGATCCGCAGACATGGCGCTTCGCCTTTCTCGTGATGCGCGAGACCAAGGCGGAGAGCCCGGCCGAGCGCGGCTACGTCATGGTCGACGGCGTCCTGCGGGAGCTGGAGAAGGTGCGCTCGGGTGCCGACGCTGCCCAAGCCAACGTCACCGTCTGGCGCTCGGCGGGCGAGCCGCGCGTCAACGTCCACATGACGGTGCGCCAGACGGGCCGCACGGCCGAGACCGTGGACCTTGCCGGCACGATGACGCTGATTCGGGGCGACGGGCGGCGGGAGATCGCGGTGGAGGGCAACTGCACTGGCTGAGACCCGTCCGGCTTTGCCGCTTGGCCCGATTTCCGCTAAGCCGACGCGCGAACCGAACTCTTCCGCCGCGAGCTCCGATGCCGATCACGCTTCCCACCACCACGGTCGTTGCGCTGCCGTTCGCGGTCGCCTGCTTCAGCATCCTCTACGGGCTCTTCGCCCTGTTCGCGCCGGGCACGTTCCTGCGCATGGCCAAGCTTCAGCCGCTCGGCGAACGCCGCGTCGGCCTGTCCGAGATCCGGGGCTCGCTGGCGGGGTTTCCGCTCGGCGTGGGATTGGCGACCCTCTTCTTCTTCGACCAGCCGTTCACGCAGATGACGCTGGGGGCGGGGTGGCTGTTCGTGGCCTTCGGCCGCCTCGTCTCGATCCTGTCCGACGATGCCTCGACTTTCGGCAACTGGCTCTGGCTCCTCGTCAACCTTATCGTTGCGGGCGCATGTCTCGCCCCGGTTTTCGGGCTGGTGCCGGCCTGAGGCCGCCCCTCGTAAACCATGCTGTGAACCCGCGTTTTCAGCCCCTTCGCTCTGTTGTGGAGCGGGAAACCCTGTGCTAGACGACCCCTCATCGCGGTCAGCCCGGGGGCAGGTTCCCGGCGCTCGCGACCTTTTTTTGAACAGTTCCCACGAGCCTTCGCGACGCGACCGGGCGGACGCGGGAACCCAGATAAGAAGAGAAGCGATCGTCCGTGGCACAATCCTCCTCTCCGGTTTCCGGGGTCGCCGAACGCTACGCCCAGTCCCTCTTCGAGCTTGCTCGCGACGAAGGTTCGATCGACGCGACGGAGTCCGAGCTTCTGCAGTATCAGCAGCTGGTGGATGAGAATGCCGACTTCCGGCGTCTCGTCGAGAGCCCGGCGTTCACGTCGGACGATCAGCTGCGCGCGATTTCCGCTGTGGTCGCCGAGACGCGTCCGAGCGGGCTCGTCGGCAACTTCCTGAAGGTCGTGGCGGCCAATCGCCGGCTGTTCGCCCTGCCGTCGATCGTGCGCGGTTTTCGCGCCATGGCCGCCGAGCACCGTGGCGAGGTCGACGCGGAAGTCGTCAGCGCCCACCCTTTGAGCGACGATCAGCGGCGCGAACTGCGCGACGCGCTCGGCCGCTACACGTCGAAGACGGTCACCATGCGCGAGAGCGTCGACCCTGCGATCCTGGGCGGCCTCGTGGTCCGCATCGGTTCGCGCCAGATCGACACCTCGCTTCGCACAAAACTCTCATCCCTTAAGCTTGCGCTGAAAGAGGTCGGCTGATGGACATCCGGGCCGCGGAAATTTCCGCAATCCTCAAGAACCAGATCAAGAACTTCGGCAACGAGGCGGAAGTCTCCGAGGTCGGTACGGTTCTTTCCGTCGGTGACGGCATCGCCCGCGTCTACGGCCTCGACCAGTGCCAGGCCGGCGAAATGGTCGAGTTCCCCGGCGGCGTGCGCGGCATGGCGCTGAATCTCGAGTCCGATAATGTCGGTATCGTGATCTTCGGCTCCGATCGCGACATCAAGGAGGGCGACACCGTCCGCCGCACCGGCGCGATCGTGGACGTTCCGGTCGGCAAGGGCCTGCTCGGCCGCGTGGTCGACGGTCTCGGCAACCCGATCGACGGCAAGGGCCCGATCGAGTCCACCGAGCGTCGCCGCGTCGACGTCAAGGCGCCCGGCATCATTCCGCGCAAGTCGGTGCACGAGCCGATGTCGACCGGCCTCAAGGCCATCGACGCGCTGATCCCGGTAGGCCGCGGCCAGCGCGAGCTGGTCATCGGCGATCGCCAGACCGGCAAGACCGCCATCCTGCTTGACACCTTCCTCAACCAGAAGCCGGCGCACGACGCGGGCGCCGAGAAGGACAAGCTCTACTGCATCTACGTCGCGATCGGCCAGAAGCGCTCGACCGTCGCGCAGTTCGTCCGCACGCTCGAAGAGCGCGGCGCGATGGCCTACTCGATCGTGATCGCGGCGACCGCGTCCGACCCGGCTCCGCTCCAGTACATCGCGCCGTTCGCCGGCTGCGCCATGGGCGAATACTTCCGCGACAACGGCATGCACGCCGTGATCGCCTATGACGACCTGTCCAAGCAGGCCGTGTCCTACCGCCAGATGTCGCTGCTGCTGCGCCGTCCGCCGGGCCGCGAGGCCTATCCGGGCGACGTCTTCTACCTGCACTCGCGTCTTCTGGAGCGCGCCGCCAAGCTCAACGACGAGATGGGCTCGGGTTCGCTGACCGCGCTCCCCGTGATCGAGACGCAGGCCAACGACGTGTCGGCCTACATCCCGACCAATGTGATCTCGATCACCGACGGCCAGATCTTCCTCGAGACCAACCTGTTCTACCAGGGCATCCGTCCGGCGGTGAACGTCGGTCTCTCTGTGTCGCGCGTCGGCTCGGCCGCCCAGGTCAAGGCGATGAAGCAGGTCGCCGGCTCGATCAAGGGCGAGCTCGCGCAGTACCGCGAGATGGCGGCCTTCGCGCAGTTCGGCTCGGACCTCGACGCTTCGACGCAGCGCCTTCTCAACCGTGGCGCCCGCTTGACCGAGCTCCTGAAGCAGCCGCAGTTCTCGCCGCTGAAGACGGAAGAGCAGGTCGCCGTGATCTTCGCCGGCACGCAGGGCTACCTCGACAAGCTCAAGGTCTCCGACGTCGGCCGCTTCGAGGAGGGTCTCCTCACCTCGCTGCGCACCGAGCACAAGTCGGTGCTCGATACGATCGCGACCGAGAAGGCGCTGTCGGACGATACGCGCGCCAAGCTCAAGTCGGTCCTCGAGCACTACTCGAAGTCCTTCGCCTGAGCCTCAACGCCGCTCGCACTAACGGCTCCGGCCGCCCAGGAGACTGACCCGACAGATGGCTTCGCTCAAGGATCTGCGAAACCGCATCGCCTCGGTCAAGGCGACGCAGAAGATCACCAAGGCCATGCAGATGGTCGCGGCGGCCAAGCTCCGCCGCGCCCAGGATGCGGCCGAGGCGGCTCGCCCCTATTCCGAGCGCATGGCATCGGTCCTGGCCAACATCTCAGGGGCCATGGAGGACGGCGAAGGCCTGCCTCTGATGATCGGCACCGGCAAGGACGACGTGCACCTGCTCGTTGTCTTCACGTCCGACCGCGGCCTGTGCGGCGGCTTCAACTCGCAGATCGTGCGTCTGGTCCGCGAGCATATCCGTCGGCTGGAAGCGGCCGGCAAGACGGTCAAGATCATCTCGGTCGGCAAGAAGGGCACCGACCTGATGCGCCGCGACTTCGGCGATCGGATCGTCGCCCGCCTCGACCACGGCGGTGCGCGCACCATCGGCTTCTCGGCCGCCGAAGCCGTCGCCGACAAGGTGATGGAACTCTTCGAGGCCGGCGAGTTCGACGTCGCGACGATCTTCTACTCCGCCTTCGTCAACGTCATCACGCAGGTGCCGACCGCTCAGCGGATCATTCCCGCCGAGGTGCCGACGGCCGAGGCCGCGACGACCGAGGCCGGCGGCGCCACCGCGCTCTACGAGTACGAGCCGGGTCCAGAGGAGATCCTCGCCGATCTCATCCCGCGCAACATCAAGGTCCAGCTCTTCCGCGCGCTTCTCGAGAACGGCGCCTCGGAGCAGGGTGCCCGGATGAGCGCGATGGACAACGCCACGCGCAACGCCGGCGACATGATCAACAAGCTCTCGATCTCCTACAACCGTCAGCGCCAGGCGCAGATCACGACGGAACTGATCGAGATCATCGCGGGCGCCGAAGCGCTCTAAGGGATCGACGGCAGCGCCGCGACGGGCGGCGCGCCGGGAAACGACATGATTGGCGCGGAGGGGCGGGGCCGCCGGACGCGCCGGACACTTTCGAGAGGACACTCGCATGGCTGACACACTGGATATGAACGGCCGACGCGGCCGGGTCTCGCAGGTCATCGGCGCCGTCGTCGACGTGCAATTCGATGACCACCTGCCCGAGATCCTCAACGCACTGGAGACCGACAACAACGGTAGCCGGCTCGTGCTCGAGGTCGCCCAGCACCTCGGCGAGAACACCGTGCGCACCATCGCGATGGACCTGACCGAAGGTCTCGTTCGCGGCCAGCCGGTGACGGACACGGGCACCCCGATCCAGGTGCCGGTCGGCGACGGCACGCTCGGCCGCATCATGAACGTCATCGGCGAGCCGATCGACGAGGTCGGCCCGATCCAGTACGAGACCAAGCGCGGCATCCACCAGCCGGCGCCTCCGTATGTCGACCAGAACCCGGAATCGCAGATCCTCGTCACCGGCATCAAGGTGATCGACCTCCTCGCGCCTTACGCGCGCGGCGGTAAGGTCGGCCTGTTCGGCGGCGCCGGCGTCGGCAAGACCGTTCTGATCCAGGAACTGATCAACAACGTCGCCAAGGCGCACGGCGGCTACTCCGTGTTCGCCGGCGTCGGCGAGCGCACCCGCGAGGGCAACGATCTCTACCACGAGATGATCGAGTCCGGCGTGAACAAGGACCCGCACGAGAACGGCGGCTC
>NZ_CAJYIU010000084.1 GCF_913775355.1 uncultured Aureimonas sp. | reverse complement strand
GGTCGCTGACGTCTCACGTCGTCTTGCGTTGAAGCGAAAGAAATCCGTCACCATGTCATGAAGCGGGATCCTCGCCCGCTTCCCATGGGCACTGGTTGATGGACACCGACATGACGTCACAAGCTTTGATCCGTCCCGCCTGGACGCCGGCCACGATTGCGCTGATGGTTCTGGGCTTCATCGTGTACTGGCCGCTGGGCCTGGCCATGATCGCCTACATTCTCTGGGGCGACCGCCTAGAGGTCTTCCGCCGCGACGTCGGCCGGGCGACCGACAGCGTCGCCGCGACCTTCCGCCGCTCGGGCGCGCGCATGCCGTTCGCGGCCGAGCGCACCGGCAACGTCGCCTTCGACGACTGGCGCGAGGCCGAGCTGAAGCGTCTCGACGAGGAGCGCGCCAAGCTCCACCGCATGAGCGCCGACTTCGAGGCCTATGCGCGCGAGCTTCGCCGCGCCAAGGACCAGGAGGAGTTCGATCGCTTCATGACCACGCGCAAGCGCAAGGGCGACGTGGTCGACGCCGAGTTCGTCGACGTTCGCTGAGCATCCGCGAGCTTTCGTCCGATCGGGCCGCCGGCATTGTGCCGGCGGCCTTTTTCGTGGGCGTTGCCGGACGCGCCGGGTGCGGCGTATGAAGCCGTTCGGGACGATGCGAAGCGGCGGGCGATGACACGAGGACTCCTGGATCGGCTGACGGGACGCGGGACGAGGCCCGCCCTGCCCGAGACGCTGGTTCTCGGCGACCGGCCGGTGCGCCTCGAGGTCCGCGAGCACCCGACCGCGCGGCGCATCATCATGCGGCTGGCGCCCGGCGGCGGCGCGCTGCGCCTCACTGTGCCGCGCCGCACCCCTGCCCGAACGGTTCTCGCCTTCCTCGACCGCCATCGCGGCTGGGCCGAGGAGCGCCTGTCGATGGCGCCCGGCCGCGTGCGCGTCGCGCCTGGAATGCTCCTGCCGGTGCGCGGCGTCCCCCATCGGCTCCTGCACGATCCGGCCTGCCGCACCGCGCGCTTCGAGACGGGCGGAGGGGAGGCGACCCTGCGCGTCGGCGGCGAGTTGCCGCACCTTTCGCGCCGCGTGCGCGACGTCCTGAAGCGGGAGGCGCGACGCGACCTGCAGGCGGCGGTCGATCGCCACGCCGCGACGGTCGAGCTCCTGCCGCGCTCGCTGACGCTGAAGGACACGACCAGCCGCTGGGGCTCGTGCACCGCCGACCGCCGGCTCGCCTTCTCCTGGCGCATCGTGATGGCGCCGCCGGCCGTCCTCGATTATCTCGCCGCCCACGAAGTGGCGCATTTTCGCGAGATGAACCATGCACTGGCCTTCTGGACCCTGTGCCGCAGCCTCTGCCCGGAAACCGAGGCCGGGCGGCGCTGGTTGAAGGAACAGGGCTCGGAATTACATGCCTTCGACTTCGAACCCTGAGCCGGAGGGTCCAAGCGCTTTACACCGCGGGGTCTCCGGCGCGATAAGTGCCTGTTGAATCGTCGTTTCCGCATCCGAAAGCGTCTACCAGCGTGACCCGCCCGCATATCAAGATCTGCGGCCTCAAGACCGAAGGCCATATCGACACGGTGCTCGCGCGCGGCTGTTCGGAGGTGGGCTTCGTCCATTTCGAGCGCAGCCCGCGCCATCTCTCGGTCGAGGACATGATCCGCCTGCGCGCCCATGTCGGCGGCCGGGCGCTGGTGACGGTCGTCACCGTCGATGCCGACGACGAGTTCCTGAAGCGGCTCGCCACCCGCGTCCGCCCCGACGTGATCCAGTTGCATGGGTCCGAGACGGCGGCGCGCGTCGCCGCGGTGCAGGCGCTGACCGGGGCGACCGTGATGAAGGCGATCCCCGTGGCCTCGGCGGGGGATCTCGAGGAGATCGAGCGCTTCCGGCCCGTCGCCGACCGCATCCTTCTCGACGCGCGTGCGCCCAAAGCTTCGAACATTCCCGGCGGCAACGGCGTGTCCTTCGACTGGGGCCTCCTCGACGCCCTCGAGACCCGCGACTTCACCCTGTCGGGCGGCATCAATCCGGACACGATCGAGGCGGCCGTGCGGCGCGTCGCGCCGCGCGGGCTCGACGTCTCGTCGGGCGTCGAGCGCGAGCCGGGTGTCAAGGACGACGGCCTCATCCACCGCCTGTTCGATGCTTTCGAAGCGGCCGTCGAGGCCGGCCCGCTCCCCCACCACGAAGAAAAGCGCAGGTTCGCATGACCGAGATCCCGACCCCGAACTCCTTCCGCATGGGGCCCGACGAGGACGGTCTGTTCGGCCAGTTCGGCGGCCGTTTCGTCGCCGAAACGCTGATGCCGATCATTCTCGACCTCGAGGACGCCTACCGCACGGCCAAGACCGACCCGGCCTTCCGCGCCCAGCTCGGCGACCTGCAGACGCACTACACCGGCCGCCCCAGCCCGCTCTACTTCGCCGAGCGGCTGACCGAGCATTTCGGCGGCGCCCGCGTCTACTTCAAGCGCGAGGAGCTGAACCACACCGGCTCGCACAAGATCAACAACTGCCTCGGCCAGATCCTGCTCGCCCGCCGCATGGGCAAGACGCGCATCATCGCCGAGACGGGCGCCGGCCAGCATGGCGTTGCGACCGCCACCGTCTGCGCACGCTTCGGCATGCCCTGCGTCGTCTTCATGGGCGCCACCGACGTCGAGCGCCAGAAGCCGAACGTCTTCCGCATGAAGCTGCTCGGCGCCGAGGTGCGGGCGGTGACGGCGGGCGCCGGCACGCTGAAGGACGCGATGAACGAGGCGCTGCGCGACTGGGTCACCAACGTCGCCGACACCTACTACCTCATCGGCACGGCCGCCGGCCCGCATCCCTACCCCGCCATGGTGCGCGACTTCCAGCAGGTGATCGGCGACGAGACGCGCCAGCAGATGCTGGACGAGACCGGCGCGCTGCCCGACGCGGTGGTCGCCTGCGTCGGCGGCGGCTCCAATGCCATCGGCATGTTCCGCGCCTTCCTCGACGATCCGTCCGTCGCGATCTACGGCGCGGAAGCCGGCGGCCACGGCATCCACATCGAGAACGGCCACGCATCCTCGATGAGCGGCGGCCGGCCGGGCGTCCTCCACGGCAACCGCACCTACCTCCTGCAGGATGCCGCCGGGCAGATCATGGAAGGCCATTCGATCTCGGCCGGCCTCGACTATCCCGGCGTCGGCCCCGAGCACTCCTGGCTGCGCGACACCGGCCGCGTCACCTACGTGCCGGTGACCGACGAAGAGGCGGTCGACGCCTTCCACCTTTGCACGCGTCTCGAGGGCATCATCCCGGCGCTGGAGTCCGCCCACGGTCTCGCCCATGTCGGGAAGCTCGCGAAGACCATGGGCCGCGAGCAGTCGATCGTGCTCTGCCTGTCGGGCCGCGGCGACAAGGACGTCAACACGATCGCGGCCCGGATGGGCCTCGAGATGTGACGCTTCATGGCGCTCTCGACGTCACCGTCGCCTGTCCCGACGAGGCGACGGCGCGCGAGATCGCCGACAGCCTGCTCGGCCGGCGGCTTGTCGCCTGCGCGCAGCTGTCCGCGCCGGTCGAGAGCCGCTACCGCTGGAACGGCGCGCTGGAGAGCGCGCGAGAGGTCGTGCTGGTCCTGAAGACGCGCGCCGACCTCTTCGAGCCGGTGGCCGGCGCGATCCGCGCGCTTCATCCCTACGAGGTGCCGGCGATCACGGGCCAAGCCGTGATGGCCGATGCGCCGACCTTGAGATGGATCGCCGACGCCTGTATCGCATCTGCATGACGAACGGCCGGGGCACACCATGACGACACGCATCGAGACGCGCTTCGAGGCACTGACGGCGGAAGGTCGCCCGGCGCTCGTCACCTTCATCATGGCGGGCGACCCCGATGCCGGCACGACGCTGGAGGTCCTGCGCGCGCTGCCCGGTGCCGGCGCCGACCTCATCGAGCTCGGCATGCCCTTCTCCGACCCGATGGCCGATGGCCCGGCGATCCAACGGGCGGGCCTGCGTGCCCTGCAGGCCGGCGAGACGCTCGGCCGCACGCTCGACACGGTGCGCGCCTTCCGCCAGGAGGACGATGCGACGCCGATCATCCTGATGGGCTACTACAACCCGGTCTTCATCTACGGTGTCGAGCGCTTCGTCGCTGACGCGAAGGATGCCGGCGTCGACGGCCTGATCGTCGTCGACCTGCCGCCCGAGATGGACGGCGAGCTTTGCCTTCCCGCGATCGAGGGCGGCCTCAACTTCATTCGCTTGGCGACGCCGACCACCGACGAGCGGCGCCTGCCGGCGGTCCTGAAGAACACGTCCGGCTTCGTCTATTACGTCTCCGTCAACGGCATCACCGGTTCGGCTGCGCCGGACACCACCGCCGTCGCGGCCGCCGTCGGACGCATCAAGGCGAAGACGCCGCTGCCGGTCTGCGTCGGCTTCGGCGTACGCACGGCCGAGCAGGCGCGCGCGATCGGCCGTCACGCCGACGGCGTCGTGGTCGGCTCGGCGCTCGTCGCCGCGATCGAGGCGGCGCAGGACGGCGGGACGCCGGCCATGGTCGAGGCCGTCACCGCGCTGGTGCGCGATCTCGCCGGCGGCCTTCGGGACGCCCGCCTTGCGGCCGCCTGAAAAGGCCGCCATCTAGCAGTCGAAGGCCGGGCCGCCGCAGCGCCGCGCCCGCCGCACGTGTTTCGAAGGACCAGGCTCCCGTGAACTGGATCACCAATTACGTCCGCCCGAAGATCAATTCGATGCTCGGTCGCCGCGAGGTGCCGGACAATCTCTGGATCAAATGCCCGGAAACCGGCGAGATGGTCTTCCATCGCGATCTTGAGGAGAACAAGTGGGTCATCCCCGCCTCCGGCTTTCATATGAAGATGCCGGCTAAGGCACGGTTGAAGGACCTGTTCGACGACGGTGTCTACGACGCCCTGCCCCAGCCCAAGGTGGCGCAGGATCCGCTGAAGTTCCGCGACTCCAAGAAATACACCGACCGCTTGCGTGACAGCCGCGCCAAGACCGAGCTCGAGGACACGATCCTTGCCGGTGTGGGCTCGGTCAAGGGCGTCAAGCTCGTTGCGGTCGTGCACGAATTCAACTTCATGGGCGGGTCGCTCGGCATTGCCGCGGGTGAAGCGATCATCAAGGCCTTCGAGCGCGCGCTGGCCGTGAAATGCCCGCTGGTCATCTTCCCTGCCTCGGGCGGCGCGCGCATGCAGGAAGGCATCCTGTCGCTGATGCAGCTGCCGCGCACCACGGTTGCCGTGCAGAT
>NZ_CAJYIU010000083.1 GCF_913775355.1 uncultured Aureimonas sp. | reverse complement strand
AAGAGACCTGTGCCGAGCGCGTTCTGCGTTTCCGAACTCGGACCTCGGGCGACCACGAGCGGCACGATACCGAGCGCGAAGGCGAGCGAGGTCATCACGATCGGGCGCAGGCGCAGCCGCGCTGCCTCCATCGCGGCCTCGACGAGCCCCTGGCCCTCGCTGCGGAGCTGGCGGGCGAACTCGACGATGAGCACCGCATTCTTGGCGGACAGGCCTATCAGGGTGATCAGCCCGACCTTGAAGAACACGTCGTTTTCCAGTCCCCGGAGATGGACGGCCACGACGGCACCAACGAGCCCGAGCGGCACGACCAGCATGACGGCCAGCGGAATGGCCCAGCTTTCGTAGAGGGCGGCGAGCACCAGGAACACAACCACGAAGGAGATGCCGAGGAGGATCGGCGCCTGGGAACCCGACTGCCGCTCCTGAAGCGACTGGCCGACCCATTCCACGCCGAACCCTCCGGGCAGTTCGGCGGCAAGCCGCTCCATCTCGCTCATCGCCGTTCCGCTCGATACGCCGGGCGCGGCGTCCCCGGAGATGCTGAGCGAGGGATAGCCGTTGGTTCGGTTGAGCTGGAGCGGTGCGACCGACCACCGGGGCGTCACGACCTCGTAGAGGGGGACCATCCCGCCCTTGTCGTTGCGCACGTTGAGCTTGAGGACGTCGTCGACCTGCATCCGGTCCTGCGCCCGCGCCTGGACGATCACCTGCTGAAGGCGGCCCGCGCGCGGAAAGTCGTTGACATAGGTCGAGCCCATGGCCGCGCCGAGCGCGTCGGTGATCGCGGAGAAGGACAGGCCCAGCGCCCCGGCCTTCTCGCGGTCGACGTCGAGCTGCACGGTCGGGCCGCCGGGAAGGCCATCGACGCGCACGTCGCGGAGCTTCGGGTTCTTGTCGGCCTGCGCCACCAGCGTCTCGGACGCCGCCCGCAGCGCCGCCGCGTCGCGGCCCGCACGGTCGACGAGCCGCAGCGCGAAGCCCCCCGTGGTGCCGAGCTCCTCGATTGCGGGCGGCTTCATGACGAGAACCTCGCCCTCGGTCGCTTGGCGCATCGCCTCCGTCGCGGCCGCGACCTCCGCGTCGGTGCTGCCCGTGCGCTTGTCGAAGTCCTTGAGGCTCGTGAAGGACATGGCGGCGTTGGGGCCCGAGCCGGTGAAACCGAAGCCCATGATCGACAGGTTCCCCGCGATGTCGGGCCGCGCCATGACATGGGCGTCGTAGCGTTCCACGAGCTTCTGCGTGCGCTCCGCCGTGGCGTCCGCCGGGAGGCTGAAAGAGGTCATGAATGTGCCCTGGTCCTCGTCCGGTACGAAGGCCGTGGGCAAGGTGGCAAAGCCATAGGCCAGTGCCGCGACGATCGCGCCGTAGACCAGCATGACGCGCAGGGCGCGCTTCACCAGCCAGCCGACCCACCCGACATAGCGCGCCGTCAGCGCGTCGAAGCCGCGGTTGAACCCGCCGAAGAAGCCCCGGCGTTCATGATGGGCGGCGACGGGCTTCAGGATCGTGGCGCAAAGTGCGGGCGTCAGGCTGAGGGCGAGAAAGGCCGAGAACAGGATCGATACGGCGAGAGACACGGTGAACTTGCGGTAGATCGCGCCGACGGAGCCGGTGGCGAAGCCCATCGGCAGGAACACCGCCACGAGGACGAGCGTGATGCCGACGACGGCGCCGGTGATCTCGCGCATGGCGCGGCGCGTCGCCTCGCGCGGAGACAGGCCCTCGGTCGCCATCAGCCGCTCGACATTCTCCACCACCACGATCGCGTCGTCGACGATGATGCCGATGGCCAGCACCATTCCGAACATGGTGAGCACGTTGACGGAGTAGCCGATCATCCACATCACCGCGAAGGTGCCGAGGAGCGCGATGGGCGCGACGATCGTCGGGATTAGCGTGTAGCGCACGTTCTGGAGGAACAGGAGCATGATCAGGAAGACCAGCACCATCGCCTCGAGGAGCGTATGGACGACCTTGGCGATCGAGAGCTTCACGAAGGGGGCGGTGTCGTAGGAGACGGCATAGGAGATGCCCTCGGGCATCGAGGGCGCAAGCTCGGCAAGGCGGGCACGCACCCCTTCCGAGGTGGCGACGGCGTTGGCGCCGGGCGCGAGCTGGATCGCGGCGGCGGTCGCGGGCTTGCCGTCGTCGAAGATCGAGAAGCCCATGGTCTGGGGGCCGACCGCCACATCGGCCACGTCGCCGAGCGTCAGCTTCGAGCCGTCCGGGTTGGAGCGCAGGACGATCGCCCGGAAGGCTTCCGGCGTCTCCAACTGGCCGCTGAGGGTGAGGGGCACACTGACCGCTTGGCCGGGAATGGTCGGCGCCTCGCCGAGCCGCCCCGGCGCCACTTGGACGTTCTGCGTCTGGATCGCCTGGACGATCTCGGCCATCGAGACCGAGTAAGACACGAGCCGCGCCGGATCGACCCAGACCCGCATCGCCGCTTCCGAGCCGAAGGACTGGACACGGCCGACGCCCGCCACCCGCTTCAGTTCCGGCGACAGGCTGCGCGCCAGATAGTCGTCGAGCGCCAGCGTCGCGACCTTGCCTCCCTCGGAGCGCAGCGTCACGATCATCAGGAAGCCGGACGAGGCGGATTCGACGGCGAGGCCGGCGCGGCGGACGGGCTCCGGCAGGCGCGGTTCGACGGCCTTCAGGCGGTTCTGGACGTCGATCTGCGCGAGTTCGGGGTCCGTGCCGCTCTTAAAGGTCGCGGTGATGCTGGCATTGCCCATCGCGTCGGCGGAGGACTCGAAGTAGAGGAGGTTCTTGACCGCCGAGAGCTCCCGCTCGATCGGTGCGACCACGCTGTCGGCGACCGTTTGCGGGCCGGCGCCCGTGTAGCTGGCATTGATGCTGACGCTCGGCGGCGCGATTGCGGGAAAGCGCGAGACGGGAAGCTGCGGAATCGCGGCAAGGCCCGCCAGCGTGATGAAGATCGCGACGACCCAGGCGAAGACCGGCCGGTCAATGAAGAATTGCGGCATGGTGGCCTCTTCAGCCTTCGGTCGGGGACGGGGCGGGCTGGTACGGGACGGGCAAAAGGGGGCGGCCGCGCTCGGCGCGGTCCTGCCCCTCGACCAAGACGCTCTCCCCGGCGGACAGGCCCGACAGGATCACGTATTGGCGTTCGACCAGCGGCCCCAGTTCGACCGCGCGGGTCGTGGCCGTGTTGTCGGGTGAGAGGACGGTCAGTTGCGGCTTGCCGGACGCATCGCGCGTGATGGCCTGCTGCGGCACGGTCAGGGCGGCAGGATAGACGGCGCTCGGTACCCGGGCGCGCAGGTACATGCCGGGCAGGAGCTGGCGATAGGGATTGGGCACCTCGAGCCTGAGGGAGAGGCTGCCCGTTCCGGGATCCACCGTCGTGTCGGAGAACAGGACCTTGCCGGGGAACTCGTAGAGCTTGCCAGCGATCGTCGCGATGTCGACGGCGAGCGTGCCGACCTGCTCGCTGCGACCGCTCGCGACCATGTCCTCCAGCGCCTCGCGACGGATCGAGGGTTGGCGGACATCGAGATAGACGCGATCGAGCTGCTGGACGACGGCGAGCGCCGCCGTGCCGCCGGCCGAGGCAAGCCCCCCTTCGGTGGTGATCGCTTGGCCGATGCGCCCGGGAATGGGACTTCGCACGGTCGCGTGCGCGAGCTCCAGCTTGCGGCGCGTCAGGGTGGCCGTCGCCTCGGCGACGTTCGCCCTCCCTTGCGCCTGCGCGGCCGTCGCGTCGCCGAGCGCGGCGGCACTCGCCGTCCGCGCCTCGGACAGCGCTTGGATGCGGTCGTGCTTGAGCCCGGCGTTGAGGAGGTCGGCTTGGGCGCGGGCCAGCACCGCCTCTGCCGCCTCGACATCGGCCGCGAGCGAGGCGGGATCGATCTGGAAGAGCGGCTGGTCGGCCGTCACCTCCGACCCTTCGGTGAAGAGGACCTTTTGGATGATGCCGGAGACCTGTGGGCGGATCTCGGCGGTGCGCAGTGCCGAGACGCGGCCGGGCAACTCGTCGGTGACGACCACGCGGCGCGGCTCGACGCGCATCACCGCGACGCGCGGCGGCGGATCGGCGGGCCCTTCGGCCCCCGCCGGGCCGCTCTCGCCCTCCGTGCAGGCGCCGAGCAGCAGCGCGGTGGCGGCGAGGGCGGTGGGGATCGAAGGGCGTCGCAGGGCTGGCATCACTAGAGGTCCGGAGCATCGGGCACGTCGCGGCGGTGCGACGACACTTCCATCCTCCCCATCCGTCGAGCCCTTGTGGAGCCCGTGTTGCGGTTGTGTGGAGACGGTCGCGGGGCGCTCGACGTCCGCCCCGGCCGATGGCATCCATCGACGCCAAGGAGAACCGCCGCCATGACAGCCCTGGTCCTGATCGCCGAGGACGACGCCGAGATCGCAGCGATCCTCGACGCCTACCTGACACGCGAGGGGTTCCGAACCGTGCAGGCGCGCGACGGCCGCACCACGCTCGACCTCCATCTCGCGTTGAAGCCCGATCTCGTGCTCCTCGACATCACCATGCCGCGGCTCGACGGATGGGAGGTGCTGGCCGAGCTGCGCCGCCGCGGCCAGACGCCCGCGATCATGATCACCGCGCTCGACCAGGACATCGACCGGTTGCAGGGCCTACGCATCGGCGCCGACGACTATGTGGTGAAGCCGTTCAACCCGATCGAGGTCGTGGCGCGGACCAAGGCCGTGCTGCGCCGCTCGGGCCTTGCCAGCGCGGCGGGAGTGCTGCGCGTCGGCGACCTGTCGGTCGATGTCGATGCCTACCAGGCGAGCCTCGGCGATAAGCCGCTCGCGCTGACGCTGACCGAGTTCCGCATACTCGCCCACATGGCGCGCAGCCCGACGAAGGTCTTCGCCCGGGGCGAACTGGTCGACGCCTGTCTGCCGGGGGCGGACGCGCTCGACCGTACCGTGGACAGTCATCTCAGCAAGCTGCGCAAGAAGCTCGAGCAGGCCGGCGCCGAAGGGTTGCTGGCCGGGGTGCGCGGCGTCGGCTACCGGCTGACGGCCTGAAGCCATGAAGCTCCCCTCCGGTCTCGGCCGTCAGATCCTCCTCGCCATGTC
>NZ_CAJYIU010000082.1 GCF_913775355.1 uncultured Aureimonas sp. | reverse complement strand
GTCCCTCGTTGAGGACAGCGATGCGGTCGCAGAGCTCCAGAAGCTCGTCGAGGTCCTGGCTGACGACGACGATCGCCGCGCCCCGCGCCGCCAGATCGATCATCGCCTGCCGAATGAAGCCGGCGGCACCCGCATCGACGCCCCAGGTCGGCTGCGAGACCACGAGCACGCTGGGCTCCTGGCCGATCTCGCGGCCCATGATGAACTTCTGCAGGTTGCCGCCCGAGAGGCTGCCTGCCAGCGCGCCCTCGCCCGTCGCCTTGACGGAAAAGGCGGAGATCACGCTTCGCGCGTAATCGCGCGCCGCCTTTAGGCGGATCAGGCCGCCGTGGCTGAGCCCCTTCCGCGCGCGCGCCGAGAGGATCGCATTCTCGGCGAGCGACAGGGCGGGCACCGCCGCGTGCCCGTTGCGCTCCTCCGGCACGGTGGCCAGCCCCTGCCGCCGGCGGGCCGACACACCCTGTCGCTCGACGCGGGCGCCGCCGATGGTGATCGCGCCGGACACGCCGTTCAGCTTTTCGCCCGACAGGACTTCCAGAAGCTCGTTCTGCCCGTTGCCAGCCACGCCCGCGATGCCGAGAATCTCGCCGGAGCGGACCGAGAAGGCGACGTCCTTCAGGCTGGTGCCGAAGGGCGGATCGCCGGGCGCGCTCAAGGCCTCGACGCTGAGGCGGGTCTCGCGGAACTGCCCCTCCGCCTTCGGCTTCAACGCCTTCAGCGAGCCGCCGATCATCAGCTCGGCCATGGACTTGGCAGTCTCCTCGCGCGGATCGCAGGAGGCGACGACCCGGCCGCCGCGCAGGATCGTCGCCGACGTGCACAGCGCTTTGATCTCGCCGAGCTTGTGCGAAATGTAGAGGATCGAGCAGCCCTCGCTCGCCAGCTGGCGGAGGACCGCGAACAGCGCGTCCACCTCCTGCGGCGTCAGCACCGAGGTCGGCTCGTCCATGATCAGGAGCTTCGGCTTGCCGAGGAGCGCGCGCACGATCTCGATGCGCTGGCGCTCGCCGACGGATAGTGTGTGCACCTCGCGATGCGGGTCGAGGCCGAGGCCGTAGGCCGTCATCACCTCGCGCACGCGCGCTTCGAGCTCGCGCCGGGGCGGCGGGTCATCCATGCCGAGCGCGACGTTCTCGAGAACCGTCATCGCCTCGAACAGGCAGAAGTGCTGGAACACCATGCCGATGCCGAGCGCCCGCGCCTCGCGCGGCGAGCCGACGCGCACCGGCCGGCCGTCGAAGAGCATGGTGCCCTCGTCCGCCTGCTGCACGCCGTAGATGATCTTGACGAGGGTGGACTTGCCCGCCCCGTTCTCGCCGAGCAGCGCATGGATGCGCCCCGGCTCCACGGAAAACGAGATGTCGTCGTTGGCGACGACGCCGGGGAAGCGCTTCGAAATGCTCCTCAGTTCAAGACGATGCGCCATGGAACTCCGACCGGCGGGACACCCGGTCCCGATATTGCACCGAGTTTACGCAGGCGCAAAGCCTGCGCAATCCTGCTCCATGTTTTGCCCAAGAAGTTGAACGACGAGCTCTGCGGCGACCATCGCGGCGATCACCGCCGGGCGCTTGTCGCGCACCGCCGAGCCGCCGATCGGCAGGACGAGCCGTCCGATTCGCTCCGCCTCGCCGCGCTCGGCGAGGAATCGGCGAAACTTCTCGCGCTTCGTCGCCGAGCCGATCATCCCGACATAGGCCGCATCCGTCCGCCCGAGCGCGGCGGCGCCGATCAGGAAGTCGAGACCGTGGTCGTGGGTCATCACGACGAAAGCGCTGCCGCGGGGTGCCCCGGCGATCTCGGCCTCGGGCATCGCCACGCGGCGGCGCTCGATGCCGGGCGGAAGCTCGGCGAGCCGGTCCGCCCGCGTGTCGATCACGAGCGTGCGCAGCGGCAGCGGGGCCACCGCGCGCGCCGTCGCCTGCCCCGTGTGGCCGGCGCCGAAGAGGTAGACATGCGGCCAGCCGAGGCGCGCCGTCTCGTCGGCCTGTTCCAGCTGTTCGAAGAGCGCCGCGGTGCCACGCTGGAGGCCGAGCACGACGCGGCCGCCGCAGCACTGGCCGATCGCGGGCCCGAGCGGAATGTCGAGCCGTCCCTCGCGCTCGCCGGCCGCCAGCATGCGCCGCGCCTCCGCGATCCCTTCCATCTCGAGCGCGCCGCCGCCGACCGTGCCGAAGACGCCGGACGCCGTGACCAGCATCGCGGCCCCGGCCTCGCGCGGCGTCGAGCCCTCGGCACGCTCGACCCGCACCACGATCGCGGGATCGCGCGCGGCCAGCGCCGCCTTGAGATCGGCCAGCAAGCTCAAGCCCCCCGCACCGCCTCGACGGCGGCGAGGATGCGCTCGGGCGTTGCCGGCGCGTCGAGATCGGGGAAGCGGCGGCGGTCACCGGCCGCGCAGATCGCGTCGCCCAGCGCAGAGAAGACCGAGAGCGCCAGCATGAAGGGCGGCTCGCCGACGGCCTTGGAGCGGAAGATCGTGTCGGCCGGATTGCGGCCCTTGTCCCACAGCTTGACGCGGAGGTCGTCCGGCCGATCGTTGGCGGTCGGGATCTTGTAGGTGGAGGGCGCATGGGTGCGCAGCCGCCCCGCCTTGTCCCACCACAGCTCCTCCATGGTCAGCCAGCCCATGCCCTGGATGAAGCCGCCCTCGACCTGGCCGAGATCCAGCGCCGGGTTCAGCGAGCGGCCGACGTCGTGGAGGATGTCGGCCCGCAGCAGCCGGTTCTCGCCGGTCAACGTGTCGATCACCACCTCCGAGCACGAGGCGCCGTAGGCGAAGTAGTAAAACGGCTTGCCGCTCGCCGTCTCCCGGTCGTACGCGATGCCGGGCGTCGCATAGAAGCCGGTCGAGGAGAGCGAGACGCGGGCGAGATAGGCCTCGCCGACGAGGTCGCGGAAGCGCAGTTCCTTCTGGCCGATCCGCACCTTGCCGGGACCGAAGACTACGGCCTCGCGCGCCACGTCGTAGCGCGAGACGGCGTAGTCGATCAGCCGCTCCTTGATGGTGCGCGCGGCAGCCTGCGCGGCCATGCCGTTGAGGTCGGAGCCCGACGAGGCGGCGGTGGCCGACGTATTGGGCACCTTGGCGGTGGTGGTCGCGGTGATCTTCACGTCCGCGACGTCGATCTGGAACTCCTCGGCGACGACCTGCGCGACCTTGGTGAAGAGGCCCTGCCCCATCTCCGTCCCGCCGTGGTTGAGATGGACCGAGCCGTCTTTGTAGACGTGGACCAGCGCACCGGCCTGGTTGAGATGCGTCGTCGTGAAGGAGATGCCGAACTTCACCGGCGTCAGCGCGAGCCCCTTCTTGAGGATCGGGCTCGACGCGTTGAAGGCCTCGATCGCCCGGCGCCGCGCGCGGTAGTCGCTCGACGCCTCCAGCTCGCCGACGATCTCGGCGATCACGCAGTCCTCGACCGCCATGAGGTAGGGCGTATGGCCGGGTGTTCCCTCGCCCATTGCGGCGTAGAAGTTGCGCCGGCGCACATCCAGCGGATCGAGCTTCAGGTCGAAGGCTATGCGGTCCATCGCCCGCTCGATCGCCACCATCCCCTGCGGCCCGCCGAAGCCACGGAACGCGGTGTTGGAGACCGTGTTGGTCTTCAGGCGCCGCGAATGGATGTGCGCGGCTTTCAGATCATAGGCGTTGTCGGCGTGGAACATCGCGCGGTCTGCGATCGCCCCCGACAGGTCCTTGGAGTAGCCGCAGCGCACCACGTGGCGGAACTCGGCGCCGAGGATGCGGCCCTCGCCGTCGTGGCCGATCCGGTAGTCGGCACGCATCTCGTGGCGCTTGCCGGTCATCTCCATGTCGTCGTCGCGGTCGAGCCGGCATTTGGCGGGCCGCCCCGTCTTCACCGCGACCAGCGCGCAGACGGCCGCAAACAGTGCCGGCTGCGATTCCTTGCCGCCGAAGCCGCCGCCCATGCGCCGCACCTCGATCGTGACGGCATTGTCCGGCCGCCCGAGGGCCTTTGCGACATTGTGCTGGACCTCGGACGGATGCTGCGTCGAGGAGCGCACGAGGACGTCGCCGTCCTCCAGCGGGATCGCGGTGGCGATATGGCCTTCGAGATAGAAGTGGTCCTGCCCGCCGGTCTCGACGCGGCCCTCGATCCTGTGCGGCGCGTCTGCGATCGCGGCTTCCGCATCGCCGAGCCGCATCTCGTGGGGCGGCAGCAGGTCCTCGCCGGCCTCGTCTGCGACGGTCAGCGCCTCGTCGATCGTGATCGCCGGCGGGGCCTCGGCATACTCGACCTTCGCAAGCTCTGCCGCCATGCGCGCGGTGCGGAGGTCCGCCGCCGCCACCGCGAAGAGCGGCTGGCCGACATAGTGGACCCGGCCCTCCGCGAAGATCGGATCGTCGCCGAAGACCGGCGAATAGTCGTTGATGCCGGGAATGTCCCCGGCGCCGAGCACACAGACGACGCCAGGCGCCGCGCGCACCGGATCGAGATCCATCGACAGGATCGCCGCGTTGGCGCGCGGGCTCATGGCGATGAAGACCTGGAGCGTACCGGGAAGCTCGGGTTCGTCGTCGGTGTAGCGCGCCTCGCCCGTCACGTGCTTCACGCCGCTGTCGTGGCGGATCGGCTGACCGACGCCGCCCTTCAGTCGGGCGCGGGGTGCCGGCGGCGCCTCGTCGAGCGCGGCGGGATCGACCGTGCCGGCCTCGCCGCGGTCCTGGATGCGGGTCTCGTCCATCACGCGACCTCCGAAATCCGCGTGGGGACGCCCGACAGCTCGAGCCGGAAGCGTTCGAGACAGGCGGCCGCGGTCTTGAGGCGATAGTCTGCCGTCGCGCGCATATCGCTGAGCGGCTGGAAATCGTCGGCCAGCGCCGCCACGGCATCCCTCACCGCCGCCTCGTCGAAGGGGCGGCCGACCAGCATCGCCTCGGCGGTGAGCGCGCGCTTCGGCGTTCCCGCCATGCCGCCGAAGGCAAGCCGCGCGCTCGCGACGCGCTCGCCCTCGAAGCCGAGCTTGAAGGCGGCGAGGACGGCCGAGATGTCGGAATCCATGCGCTTGGAAATCTTGGAGGCCGAGAAGCGCTCGCCCTCCTTCAGGAGCGGAACCTCGACGGCGACCACGAACTCGCCCTCGCGGCGGTCCTGTTTGCCGTATTCGAGGAAGAAGTCCTCGAGCGGCAGCCGCCGCACCGCCTCGCCCTGCCGCAGATAGAGCGTCGCGCCGAGCGCGATCAGCACCGGCGGAAGGTCACCGATCGGCGAGCCGTTGGCGATGTTGCCGCCGACCGTCCCGGCGTTGCGCACCTGATATCCGGCGAAGCGGCGCATCACCTCGCCGAGGTCGGGATGCAGCTCGGCCAGCCGCGCGCGGGCGTCGGCATGGGTCACGGCGGCGCCGAAGAACAGGCTTTCCGGCCCCTCCTCGATATGGCGGAGGTCGTGAACGCGCGACACGTCGATCAAGGTTTCGAAGCTGCGGTGCTGCTTCGTCACCCAGAGGCCGACATCGGTGGCGCCGGCCACCAGCGTCGCCTTGGGGTGGGCGGCATAGGTGTCGGCAAGCTGGTCGACGTCGGCGGGCGAAAGCCAGGTCGCACCGGCCGCCTCGTAGCGGAAAAGATCGTCGCCGCGAAGCGACTGCAGAGCCTCGGAGCGCAGCGCGTCCTCGGGTCCGGTGTCGGGCACCGGGACGGCCGCGACGTCGAGCCCCGCGTCGACGATCGGCCCGTAGCCGGTGCAGCGGCACAGATTGCCCGAGACGACGTCCTTGACCGACTGCCGGTCGGTGAGCGCACCCGTGCGCCATCCGGCGTAGAGCTGCATCACGAAGCCCGGCGTGCAGAAGCCGCACTGGCTGGCGTGATGCTCGACCATCGCGTCCTGCACGGGATGAAGCCCGCCGGCCGACGCCAGATGCTCCACGGTCTCGACCGAGCGCCCGTGCAGCGCCGGAAGGAACAGGATGCAGGCGTTCAAAGCCCGCCGCTTCAGGCCGCCCTTCCCGTCGGGCTCCTCGACCATGACGGTGCAGGCGCCGCAATCCCCTTCCGCGCAGCCTTCCTTGGTGCCGGTCAGGCGTTCGGCGGGACCGCGCAGGTACTGGAGAACCGTGGTGGTAGGGGCGAGCCCCTCCACGCTGCGCTCCTCGCCGTTCAGGATGAAGCGGATCGGCGCCATCAGCTTCCCCGATAGGTCGAATAGCCGAAGGGCGAAAGGAGGAGCGGCACGTGGTAGTGGCGGTCCTCCGAGATGCCGAAGCGGATCACGACGTCGTCGAGGAACTTCGGCTGGTCGAGCTCGACCCCTTGCGCGTCGAAATACGGGCCGCAGAAGAAGGTGATCTCGTACGTCCCGTGGCGGAAGCCCTCGCCCTGCATCAAGGGCGCCTCGCAGCGCCCGTCCTCGTTGGTGCGCCCTTCGCCGACGAGGTCCCGCCGCTCGCCCTCCAGCCGGTGGAGCACGAGTTCCAACCCGCGCGCAGGCGTGCCGCGGGCCGTGTCCAGAACATGCGTCGTCAGCCGGCCGGAGCCGGGGGGCAATGGTGGCATCGTGCGAGGATCCGTTCCGTCTCGATCGTCCGGTGCGCCAGTCTGCACCCGTTCGCGACGCCCCGTCCAGCGGAAAGGTTGGAACGCTTCGCGCCGCCGCCGCCTTGGCAAGCGCGCCGGCAAGCGCGTATCCAGAGCTTGCGCTTAGCGTCACGATCGAGGGCCGTCCGATGACCAGTTCCTACCCCCGCGACCTCCGCGGCTACGGCCGCAACGCTCCGGACCCGCAGTGGCCGAACCCCAACGGCAGCGGCGCGGCGAAGATCTGTGTCCAGTTCGTGGTGAATTACGAGGAGGGCGGCGAGAATGCCGTGATCCACGGCGACAAGGCGTCCGAGGCGTTCCTGTCGGAGATCGTGGGCGCCGCGCCCTGGCCCGGCCAGCGCCACATGAACATGGAATCGATCTACGAATACGGCGCGCGCGCCGGCTTCTGGCGCCTCTGGCGGCTGTTCACCGAGCGGCAGATGCCGGTCACGGTCTACGGCGTCGCCACCGCGCTGGAGCGCAGCCCCGAACAGGTGGCCGCGATGCACGAGGCCGGTTGGGAGATCGCCTCGCACGGGCTGAAATGGATCGACTATCGCGACCACGCGGCCGACGCCGAGCGCGCCGACATGGACGAGGCGCTGGCGCTCCACGAGGCGGTGACGGGCGAGCCGCCGCTCGGTTGGTACACCGGCCGCTCCTCCGAGCACACGCTGGAACTCGCCGCCGAGCGCGACTTTCTCTACGTCTCCGACGCCTATGCCGACGACTTGCCCTACTGGCAGGAAACGCGCATCAAGCCGATCCTCGTCCTGCCCTACACGCTCGACACCAACGACATGCGTTTTGCGACGCCGCAGGGGTTCAATACGGGCGAGCAGTTCTACACCTACCTCAAGGACGCCTTCGACGCGCTCTATGCCGAGGGCGAGGCGGGCGCGGCCAAGATGCTGAACGTCGGCCTCCACTGCCGCCTCGTCGGCCGTCCCGGTCGCTCGGCGGCGCTGGAGCGCTTTCTCGACTATGTCCGCTCGAAGCCCGACGTCTGGGTCGCCACACGCGCCGACATCGCCCGCCACTGGCGCGCCCGCTTCCCCTATCGCGAGACGATCAGCCCGCACCGGCTGGAGCGGGCCGTGTTCCTGGAAATGTTCGGCGGCATCTACGAGCATTCGCGCTTCATCGCCGAGCGCGTCCTCGATCGCGGCCTCGGGCCCGCCAGCGACACCGCGGAGGGACTGGCCGCCGCGTTCGCCGTCCAGTTCCGCCGCGCAAGCCGCGAGGAGCGGCTCGGCGTCCTGCGCGCCCATCCCGATCTCGCCGGGCGTCTTGCGCTCGCCGGCGACCTCACGTCCGATTCATCGGCCGAACAGGCGTCCGCCGGCCTCGACCGCCTGACGCCCGACGAACTCGCTCGGTTCACCGACCTGAACGCCCGCTATCAGGCGCGCTTCGGCTTCCCCTTCATCATCGCCGTGCGCGGCCGCTCGAAGCACGACATCCTCGCTGCCTTCGAGAGCCGCGTGTCGAACGACGCGGAAACCGAGTTCCGCACGGCGACGGCCGAAGTCGAGCGGATCGCCCGGTTGCGGCTCGACGCGATTCTCGGAAGCGCCGCATGAGCCTTCGCACCCTCCGCGCCGTGCCATTGACGGCGGACGCCTTCCGCCCGTTCGGCGAGGTGATCGAGCCCGACAACTGCACCGAGATCCGGCTCATCAACAACGGCACCACGACGCGCTTCCACGACATCGCGCCGGTGGACGTGTCGTCCGGCGGCGGCCACGCGCTGATCTCGATCTTCCGCGGCAAACCGTTCGACCTCCCCTTCCGCGTCGAGATGCTGGAGCGGCATCCGCTGGGCAGCCAGGCCTTCATGCCGCTGGAGGGCCGCCCCTATCTCGTGGTCGTGGCAAGCGATGCGGACGGGCGGCCCGGCGAGCCCGTCGCCTTCATGGCGAGCGGCGCGCAAGGGGTTTCCTATGCACGCGGCACCTGGCACCACCCGCTGGTGGCGCTCGGCGAGCGGTCCGACTTCCTCGTCGTCGATCGTGGCGGCTCGGGCGTCAACCTGGCCGAGTACGTGCTGGACGCGCCGGTTCTCGTCGAGGGCTGAACCACCTCGCGCTTGACGCGGCGCAATGTCGCGACATGTCCGACGGGTCCGGCAGGGTTCACGG
>NZ_CAJYIU010000081.1 GCF_913775355.1 uncultured Aureimonas sp. | reverse complement strand
CGTCCATGCCGCCGATGCGCTCGCAGTCGTCCGCGCAGGCCGCGCAAATGTCGGCGCAGGCAGCGCAGGAATGCCGATGAGCCTCCGATCCCGTCAGCATGATGTGGGCCGACGCCCGACACATCTCGGCACAGGCCGCCATCAGGCGGAAGTGCGCGGGTTGGGTGTGATCTCCGCCTGCCTCGAGGCAGTGGTGCATGGCGGTCGACAGGCATGTTCGGTAGCAGGCGAGGCAGGCGTCGATACAGGCCTGCATGTCTTGCGAATGAGGGGTCATGATTTGGCTTTCGAAACTGGATCAGGGACGCCGGTCGTCGGATGCGTGTTCGCGCCCACCGGCAGCGGTCGTCAGGTGCGTCCGCTCCCTCGCGGAGGCGGCAGCGGCACCGCGACGAAGCGCCCTTCCCCGGTCTCGTTCGGCATCGACGGGCTTGTCGTCATCGGCCAGCGGTCGAAGGTCTCGTCCACCGGCAGGAGAGGAACGGCCGGCAGGCAATGCGCGACACAGCAGCTTGCGGTCGTGCTGTCCCGCTTGGGCAGCGAGCCCTGCTCCTCGACGCCGGCCGCGTTTGGGCACTCGCTGTGCGACGCGATCTCGATCGGGTGGGCGTGTGCGGCCTGAACCGTCGGCAGCCCGTAGGCACTTGCGAAGACGAGCAGCACCAGCGTCGACAGGACCTGCCGCCACCAACCGGATATTCTCTTCGCCCGACGACCAACCATCTTCCACAAGGTGCCAAACTCGCGGGCCGTTTCAAGGGACGACGCGTCGAAGAGACGTTCGCGGGTCCAGGCTGAACTTGCGGCGCGCGCACCCCATCTTCCTGCCAGCGACACCAACGGAGGCCGCGATGGCCGATACGCCGGACGATACCCCGCCCGAATCCAAGCTGACCCGCACCAAGCAGGAGTGGGCGCGCCTCGGACGGTTTCTCACGGGGCGTCAGGAACGGCCCGAAAGCGACCGCCTGCCGCCGGGCCAGCATCTTGTCAAGAACTGGCCGGTCCTCGACCTCGGCCTCCAGCCGGACGTCCCGGCGGAGCGCTGGCGGCTGCAGATCAACGGCGCGGTGGACAAGCCGCAGGTCTGGGACTGGGCCCGTTTCCAGGCGCAGCCGCAGACCGAAGAGACCACCGACATGCACTGCGTGACGACCTGGTCGCGCTACGACAACCGTTGGGCGGGCGTCTCGACGCGCGACCTGATGGCGGCCGTCCGCCCGCGCGAGGACGCGGCATTCGTGGTGCTTGGGTCCTACGACGGCTACACGACCAATCTGCCGCTCTCCGATTTCGCCGCGCCGGATGCGATGCTCGTCCATTCGTGGGAGGGGCGTCCGCTCGCCAAGGAGCATGGCGGCCCGGTGCGGCTTCTGGTGCCGCATCTCTACCTCTGGAAGAGCGCCAAATGGCTGCGCTCGATCGAGTTCCGCACGGCCGATCAGCCGGGCTACTGGGAGGTTCGCGGCTATCACAACCGCGGTGATCCCTGGACCGAGGAGCGCTACTCCGACTAACGAAGTCCCCGGCTTCCCGCTGGCCTTCCGACCCCTCCCCGGCCCACAATCGCTGGACGATTCGGCCGGGAGGGCCGTGCGGGAGGGCAGACGAATGGACATGGGTCTGAAGGGCAAGGTCGCGGTGATCACCGGCGGCTCGGTCGGCATCGGGCTGGCGGTGGCGGAAGGGTTGGCGGCGGAAGGCGCCAACGTCATCCTCGCCGCGCGAGGGCGCGAACGGGCCGAGGCGGAAGCGGAACGCATCGCAGGCGTGCATGGCGTCGAGGCGCTCGGCGTCGAAGCCGACGTTTCGACGTCCGCCGGTGTCGATGCGGTCATCCGGGCGGCCGAGGAGCGCTTCGGGGGGACCGACATCCTGATCAACAACGCCGGCACCGGCTCCAACGAGACGGTGATGGATGCGCCGGACGACAAATGGCAGGCCTACTGGGACCTCCATGTCATGGCGGCCGTGCGTCTCGCCCGCGGCGTCATCCCGCAGATGCGCCGACGCGGCGGCGGGGTGATCCTGCACAACGCCTCGATCTGCGCGGTGCAGCCGCTCTGGTACGAGCCGATCTACAACGTGACGAAGTCGGCGCTGATGATGTTCTCCAAGTGCCTCGCGACCGAGGTCGTCGGTGACAACATCCGCGTCAACTGCATCAATCCGGGCCTCATCCTGACGCCCGACTGGAAGAAGACGGCGCGCCAGCTGACCGAGAATTCCGGGGGCGACTGGGAGGGATACCTTCAGGGCGTCGCCGACGAGCACGCGCCGATCAAGCGCTTCGGCACGCCGGAGGAGCTCGCCAACTTCTTCGTCTTCCTGTGCTCCGACAAGGCGACCTATTCGATCGGCTCGACCTACTTCGTGGACGGCGGGATGCAGAAGGGTCTCTGACTGCTCAGCTGGCGGGGCCGAGATAGGTGTCGATCAGCGCCTCGACGCTGGCGTCCCGCTCTCGCCCCGTGCGCCCGCCCAGCACCACGACGATGACGCCGCGCCCGTTGCGCCGGGCGCTGGCGACGAGGTTGAAGCCGGACGCGTTGACGAAGCCGGTCTTCATCCCGTCGACGCCGGCCACGCGGCCGAGCAGCTTGTTGGTCGCCGTGTAGTGGCGGCCGCCGTAGTCGAAGCCTTCGGTCTTGTAAAGCGACGCGTATTGAGGAAAGCGCTTGCGGATCTCGTAGCCGAGGCGGGCCATGTCGCGTGCGGTGGAGATCTGCGCCTCGTCCGGCAGGCCGCTCGGATTGGCGAAGTTCGTCCGCGTCATGCCGAGCGCACGCGCCTTGCGCGTCATGGCAAGGGCGAAGGCGTCGTCGGTGCCGCCGAGGGCTTCGGCGACGACCGACGCCACGTCATTGGCGGATTTCACCGCCAGGCCGAACATCGCGTCGCGCACGCGGATCGTGTCGCCCGGCCGCAGCCCGAGCTTCGACGGCGCGCGCGAGGCTGCGAAGGCCGTGACCGGCATGGCGTCGTCGAGCCCGATGCGCTTCGCCTCGATCGCTTCGAACAGCATGTAGAGTGTCATCAGCTTGGTCAGCGACGCGGGATGGCGCAGGCCGTCCGGGTCGTCCGCCTGGAGGACCCGGCCCGTGTCCATGTCGACCACGATCGATGACGGCGTCCGCTCGGCGACGGCCTCGGCCCCGACCATGAGGGCCG
>NZ_CAJYIU010000080.1 GCF_913775355.1 uncultured Aureimonas sp. | reverse complement strand
CGGCGTCGTCCATGTGGCGGGTGAGGTCCCTGTCTTCGCGGATGGCGTCGAGGACGAAGCGCTGCTCGGCGTCGCAGAGCGCCTGATGGCCCGGCTCGCCCGCCATCGAGACCATCTCGTCGTCCCTTTCGAAGAGGCCGTCGGCCCCGAGCCCGGCATGGTGGATGCGCAAGCGCGCGGTCTTGGTGTGGGTGTCGATGTCGGCCGATTTCGCGCCCTCGTCCATGACGATCGAGACCGAGCCCCTGGGGCTCATCACGTCCTTCACGAAGAAGGCGGTCTCCGAGATCATCGGCCCCCAGCCCGCCTCGTACCAGCCGAGCGAGCCGTCGGCGAAGAGCACCTGGAGATGGCCGTAGTTGACCTGTGTCTTGGCGATCTCGTCGGACAGCCGAAGGCCCATGCCGCGCACTTCCACCGGCGCGGCGTCGGTGATCTGCAGCATGACGTCGAGATAGTGGACGCCGCAGTCCACCACCGGCGAGGTCGACTGCATCAGCCGCTTGTGGATCTCCCAGGCCTGCCCGGCGGACTGCTGGTTGAGGTTCATGCGGAAGACGTACGGCCCCCCGAGGTCGCGCGCGCGCTTGATGAACTCCACCCACGACGGGTGATGGCGCAGGATGTAGCCGACGACGAGCTTGCGGCCCAGTCGCCTGGCGGCGTCGACCACGGCTTGCGCGTCCTCGACCGTGCCGGCGAGGGGCTTCTCGACGAAGACGTGGGCGCCGGCCTCCATCGCGCGGATCGCAAGCTCGGCGTGGCTGTCGGTGTAGGTGTTGATCGAGACGAGGTCGGGCTTGAGCGCCAGCCCCGCCTCGAAGTCGGCCAGCATCGGATAGGCGCGCAGCTCGTCCGGCAGGTCGACGGGCGAGCGGTTGGCGAGGCCGACGATCTCGAAGCCGGGGTCGGTGTGGTAGGCGAGCGCATGGCTGCGGCCCATCTGGCCGAGACCCATGACGAAGGTGCGGATCGGGGCGGTCATTTCACGGCTCCGGCGGTGATGCCGGCGATGAGCTGGCGAGAGAACAGGAGATAGAGGACGAGGACGGGCAGGATCGCGAGCGACAGGGCGGCGAGCACCGCCTCCCAGTTGGTGACGAACTGGCCGAGGAAGATCTGCGCGCCGAGCGTCACCGTCTTCGTCGCCTCGCCGGGCGCGAGGATGAGCGGGAACCAGAGGTCGTTCCAGATCGGAATCATGGTGAAGACCGCGACGGTCGCGAGCGCCGGCCGGATGAGCGGCAGGACGAGCACGAAGAAGATCCGGTATTCCGACAGGCCGTCGATGCGCCCGGCGTTCTTCAGGTCGTCCGAGACGTTGCGCATGAATTCCGAGAGGATGAAGACGGCGAGCGGCAACCCTTGCGCGGTGTAGACGAGGACGAGCGCCGTCAGGGTGTTCACGAGGCCCGCCGAGACCATCATCTGCAGGATGGCGACCGTGCCGAGGCGGATCGGCACCATGATGCCGAGCGCGAGGAACAGGCCGAGGAAGGTGTTCAGCCGGAAGCGGTATTCCGACAGCGCGAAGGCCGCCATCGCCCCGAAGAGCAGCACGAAGAACAGGGAGCCGATCGTCACGGTCAGACTGTTCTGGAAATAGAGGAGGAAGTCGCCTTGCGCGATCACTGTGCGGTAGCCGGCAAGGCTCGCCGTGGTCGGCAGCGGCGGCTCCAAAGGGGCCGCGAAGATCGCCCGGCGCGTCTTGAACGAGTTCATGACGATCACGAGGACCGGCAGGACCGAGATCAGGCAGTAGAGGAGGAGCGCTGCGTGGACGAAGCACACGCGCAGGCGCTGGGCGGGGGCTTTCGAGGTCATCGGCGGCCGCCTCACATCTGGTAGCGGCGCATGCGCCGCTGGACGACGAACAGGTAGAACGAGACGCCGAGAAGGATGATCAGGAACATCGCCGTCGCCACCGCCGCGCCCATGTAGCGGTCGCCCGCCTGCAGCTGGAAGCCGAAGAAGATGCGGTAGAGGTAGGTGCCGAGGATATCGGTCGAGAAGTTCGGCCCGGCGAGAGCCCCCTGCATCGCGTAGATCAGGTCGAAGGCGTTGAAGTTGCCGACGAACGTGAGCACGCCGACGAGGCCGATGGTCGGCAGGATCAGCGGCAGCTTGATTTTGAAGAACTGCTTGAGGCCGGTGATCCCGTCGCATTCGGCGGCCTCGATCACCTCCGCGGGGATGGTGATGAGGGCGGCGTAGATCAGCATCATCGGAATGCCGACGAACTGCCAGATCGAGACCAGCGAGACGGCGGTCAGCGCATAGGCCTCCTGGCCGAGCCAAGGCGCGAAGAGTGACTTCAGGCCGATCGAGCCGAGAAGGTTCGGCGCGACGCCCCAGAGCGGCGAGAGGAGGAGCTTCCACAGGAAGCCGACGATCACGAAGGACAGGATGGTCGGCAGGAAGAGCGCCGTGCGGTAGAGCGCGACGCCGCGCAGGCGCGGCACCGACAGGAGGGCGGCCAGCGCGATGCCGATCGGGTTCTGGATCAGCATGTGAAGGACGAAGAAATAGACGTTGTTGCGCAGCGCGTTCCAGAACCCTTCAGAGAACCGCGGGTCGCCGAAGAGGGTGCGGAAGTTGTCGAGCCCGACGAAGACGCGGTTTCCGTCGCGCACGTTCTCGAGCGCCAGGAGCAGCGTCTGCATCAGCGGCACGAGCATGACCACGGTGTAGACGAGAAGCGCGGGCGCGAGGAACACGGCGATGTGCCAGCGCGGGCGCGCCTTGGGGATCGGCGCCTCGGGGTCTTGCGTCATCGGGGGCGCCTCAAGGCTGGCCGGTCGGGAAGGAGGGGAGGCGGCGCGGACGCCGCCCCCCGGCTTGGGTTCGCGCGCTTACTTCGCGGCGGCCGGCTTGTACCAGCTGTCGAGGCCCTTCTGCAGCTTCTCGGCGGCCTGCGCCGGCGTCTCGGTGCCGTTGATCACGTTGGCCGACGCCGTCCAGGTCTCGTTCTCGAGGTTCGGCGTGCCGCGCGACAGGATCTGGTAGGTCGAGCGGATCGAGGACTGGCACGTGTTCCGCCAGCCGACGATCTCCTTGGCGAGCGCGTTCTCGAGCGTCACCGGCTTGTCGATCAGCGGGAAGAAGCCCGGCGCGGCGTTGGCGTAGATCGTCGCGAACTCGGGGCTGGCGACCCAGGTCAGGAAGGTCTTGGCGGCCTCGGCGTTCTTGGAGGCGGCGTTGAGGCCGAGCGCGATGTCCGGGTGATCCGAGACGTAGCAGGTATCGCCGGCGTTCTGGACCGGCGGCAGGAAGGCGCCGATCTCAAAGTCGGCCTGCGCTTCGAAGGTCGCGATCTCCCACGAGCCGGCGGGGTAGATCGCCGCGCGGCCGAGCGTGAAGAGGTTCTGGCTGTCGGGATAGGTCTGCGCCTGGAAGCCGTCGCCCATGTAGGGGCCCCACTTGGCGAGCGTCTCGAAGGGCTTCACCCAGTCCGCGTCGGTCAGCTTCTGGGTGCCGGCGATCAGGGCTTTCCGGCCTTCCTCGCCCTTCCAGTAGTTTGGGCCGATGTTCTGGTAGCCCATGGTCGCGGCTTCCCACTGGTCCTTGGTGCCCATGGCCAGCGGCACGTAGGTGCCGTTCTCCTTGATCTTGTCGAGGAGGGCGAAGAACTCGGCCTCGGTCTTTGGCGGCTGGACACCGAGCTCCTCGAAGGCCTTCTTGTTGTACATGAAGCCGTGGAGGACGGCCGCCATCGGCACGCAGAAGGTCTGCGAGCCGTCGTCGGTCGACCAGGCGGTGCGGGCGGCCGGCGTGAAGTTCTCCATGCCGGGCAGCTTGGTGAGGTCGGCGAGCTGCTTCTTCTGGTAGAGGCCGAGCGAGGCGTCGAACGGGCGGCAGGCGACGAGGTCGCCGGCCGAGCCGGCATCGAGCTTGGCGGCGAGTGCCGAGTTGTACTCGGTCGGCGCGGTCGGCGCGAAGGTCACCTTGATGTCGGGGTGCTGCGCCTCGAAGGCGGGGATGATCTTTTCCTGCCAGGTGGCGAGGTCATCGTTGCGCCAGCTCTCGATGGTAAGCGTCGTCTGCGCCAGGGCCGAACCCGAGAGGGCGGCGAGCGCCGCCAGGGCCACCGAGGCTTTGAGGATGGTCGTCGTCATGCCCGTCTCCTGTTGCATGCCCGAACGCATCGGGCGTCTTGTTATCGGCCGAGCTCTTCGAGCGCCCGGCGCAGGTGGCCCTTCGTGCGGGCAAGGCGCGCCCGCGCGTCGGAAAGGTCGGGGGCGCCGGCTGCGAGAAGCACGGCGGGCTTCACCTCGCCGCCGGTCTCCCGCAGCGCGGCGGCGGCGGTCTCGGGACTGGTGTCGGCCGCGTCCGCCACCATGCGCGCGGCCCGCTCCAGGAGCTTGGCGTTGTCGGCGCGAAGGCTCACCATGTGGCCGTCGTGGACATGGCCGCGGCGCACGGCGAGCGCCGTCGAGATCATGTTGAGGACCGCCTTCTGCGCGGTGCCGGCGCCCATGCGCGTCGAGCCGGCGACGACTTCCGGCCCCGTGTCGAGAAGGATCGCGACGTCGGCGAAGCCGAAGATCGGCGCGCCGGCATTGTTGGCGACGGCGACCGTTGTCGCGCCGGCCTCCCGCGCGGCCTGGAGACCCGCGACGACGAACGGCGTCGAGCCGCTGGCCGAGACGGCGAGGACGCAGTCGCGAGGGCCGATGCCGGCATCCTTCACATCGCGCCGCCCGGTCTCCGCATCGTCCTCCGGCCCGCCGGTGAAGTCGCTGACGATGTCGAGCCCGCCGGCAAGGATCGCGGCGAAGCGTTCGGCCGGCTCGCCGTAGGTCTGGGGAATTTCCAAGGCATCCGCGAGCGCGATCAGCGCCGGGCTGCCGGCCGCGAGATAGACGAGGCGCCCGCCGCGATCGAGCGCATCGGCCGCCAGCGACACGGCCTCGGCGATCGCCGGCAGCGCCGCGTCGACGCTGGCGAGCGCCCGCACCTGTCCGTCGAGAAGACGGGCCAGCACCTCCTGCGAGGACCGCGCGTCGAGCCCGAGGGATTCAGGATGACGCTGTTCGGTGCGGCGAAGACCGGTCGCCAAGGTCGCACTCTCCTCGTCTAGCCGAAGCGTCCGCAGTCGGGACGCTGGGGGTTGAGGAGAGGGGTCGTCCCGCCGGTCGCCGTTCCTCGAGCGGACACGACGAAAGTGTCGCGATCCCGATGGATCACGCCCGCGTCCTGCCCTTCGAATCACGGGTTCGGCGTGCGCCGACCCCTCCCTGTCTTTTGTCGGCGGGATCGTACCAACGTAAAACCATTTGTCCAGCGCACCGCTGCAAGATTTTGTGACGCTTTTCGCAGTTGCGAACAAAGCGGGCAGGCCGGACCTCCAATATCCCGAAAATGCGGGATTCGGATGGGTCCGGCCGCATCGGATCGTTCTTGCGAAAGGGGCTGGCGGGGGTCCCGTTCTTCCCGTATAGCTCGATTGGTATTGTTTTGGTTTTTGCGGAGATCGCATGGCCGACGGGTTGCTCGTGGGTGTCGACGGCGGCGGGACGAACTGCCGCGTGCGCGTCCGCGACCTGGACGGAACGCTGGTCGGCGAGGCGCAGGGCGGCACCGCCAACGTCTTCGCCGGCCTCGACGCCGCGCTCGCCACCATCGTCGCCACCACGGAGCGGGCGCTGGAACAGGGCGGGCTCGGTACCGCCGACCTCGCCCGATGCCATGCCGGCCTCGGGCTCGCCGGGGCCAATGTCCCCTCGGTCGCCGAGGCGTTCCACGAGCGCCGCCTGCCCTTTGCCGCCGTCGGCCTCGAGACCGACGCCGTCACCGCCTGCCGCGGCGCCTTTGCGGGCGGCGAGGGCGGCATCGCGATCCTGGGAACCGGCACCGCCTATTGCGTGCGGGCCCGCGGCGCGCTGCGGCTGCTCGGCGGTTGGGGCATGCTCGTCTCCGACCAGGGCAGCGGCGCCGATCTCGGCCGTCGGGCGCTGGCCGAGGCGCTGATGGCGCTCGACGGCGCCCGGCCCCGCACGCCGTTCTGCGCGGCGGTCCTCGATCGGTTCGATGGCTCCGCCGGGGCGATCGTCGAGTTCGCCCGCATCGCGTTGCCGCGCGACTTCGGCACGCTGGCGCCTCTTGTCTGGGACCATGCCGAGCACGGCGATCCCACCGCCGACCGACTGGTCTCCGCCGCGCTCATTGATATCGAGCCGATGCTGCGCCGGATGCTGGAACTCGGAAGCCCGGCGCTGGCCCTCCTCGGTGGACAGGCGCCACGCTACCGACCGCGCCTGTCGCCCGATCTGGCCGCTCTCGTGGTCGAGCCGGCCGGCGACGCGATGGAGGGCGGCATCGATCTCGCGCGCGAAGTCCACCGCGCCGCAGGCGGGCCATCATGAGCGCGTTCCTGAAGGCCGGCGCCCTGCCGGCGGGCGAGGGGCCGCTATACCTCCGGCTCCAGGCCCTCATCCGCAACGCCGTCGAGGCGGGCGATTTGAAAGCCGCCGACGCCCTGCCGTCCGAGCGCGATCTCGCGGAAAGCTTCGGCGTTTCACGTGTGACGGTGCGCAAGGCGCTGACGGGGCTCGTCGGCGAAGGGGTTGTCGAACAAAGGCAGGGCTCGGGCACCTTCGTGTCGGGCGGCCACCACAAGCTGCAGCAGGGCCTGTCGCACCTCACCTCGTTCTCCGCCGACATGGCGACGCGCGGCCGGCGCACCACGTCCGACTGGCTCCTGCGCGCGCTGGAGCGCGTGACGCCGGCCGAGGCCATGCAGCTCGCCCTGTCGCCCGGCGATCTCGTCTGCCGCATCCACCGCCTGCGCCGCGCCGACGGCACGCCGCTCGCCATCGAGCGCGCCTGCGTGCCCGCGACCATCCTGCCGGACCCGGCGCTGGTCGAGACCTCGCTCTATGCCGCCATGCGCGCGGCCGGCCGCCATCCCGTGCGCGCGCTGCAGCGGATCACCGCCGCCAATCTCGACGCCGACGAGGCCGCCCTTCTTGCCGTCGCGCCCGGAACGGCGGCCCTGTCGATCACCCGCGTGTCCTTCGACGAGGAAGGGCGCCCGGTGGAGTTCACCCAGTCGCAATATCGCGGCGACGCCTACGACTTCGTCGCCGAACTCAGCCTGTCCGGACAAGGAACGTCATGACCGAAGCCAGCCTGATGGCGCGCGAGATCGCCGAAATCCCGGACGCCGTGCGCCGCTTCCTCGACACCTCGAAGCCGGCCGTCGCCGAGATCGGCCGGCGTCTCGCCGACCTGTCGCCGGCCGTGACCGTCACCGTCGCGCGCGGCTCGTCCGACCATGCGGCGACCTATTTCAAGTATGCCTGCGAGATCCTCACCGGCCGCCCCGTCGCCTCGCTCGGGCCCTCCGTCGTCTCGGTCTACGGCTCGCGGCTCCAGCTCGCCGGTCAGGCCGCGCTCGCCATCTCACAGTCCGGCCGCAGCCCCGACATCGTCGCGCTCCTTAAGGCGGCGCGCGAAGGCGGCGCGGAGACGGTCGCGATCGGCAATGTCGAGGGCTCGCCGCTCCTGGATGTCGCGCACTGGCAGCTGCCGCTGAAGGCGGGGCCGGAGCGGAGCGTCGCCGCCACCAAGAGTTTCGTCACCTCGGTGGTCGCCGCGCTCGCCGTGCTCGCCGCCTGGAGCGGCGACGAGGCGCTGGGCGCCGCGATCGACGCCCTGCCGGACCGGCTCGCCGAGGCGCTGTCGGCGGACTGGTCGGCGGCGCTCGGCACCGTGGCCGACGCGCGTTCGCTCTACGTGCTCGGCCGGGGACCGGGCTTTGCGGTCGCCAGCGAATCGGCGCTGAAGCTCAAGGAGACCTCGATGCTTCACGCCGAGGCCTATTCCGGGGCCGAGGTCCTGCACGGCCCCGTGTCGCTGGTCGAGGAGGGCTTCCCGGTCCTCGCCTTCGTGCCGGCGGATGCCGCGCGCGGCGGCCTCGTCGAGATCTGCCAGCGCGTCGCGGGCTCGGGTGCCGCCCTGTTCACCGTCGGCGACGCCGGGGTGGGCACCCGCCTGCCGCACGCGGCGACTGGCCACCCCTTGACCGAGCCCCTGTCGATGCTCGTCTCCTTCTACCGGTTCGTCGAGAGCGTGGCGCGCGCGCGGGGCCTCGATCCCGACGTGCCGCGCGGGCTGAAGAAGGTGACGGAGACGCTGTGATGACGAACGCCTTCATCGGTGCCGACATCTTCGACGGCGAGACGCGCCGGAGCGGCCACGCGCTGGTCGTCTCGGAGGGGCGCGTCGAGGCGCTGGTGCCCGAAGGCGAGATCGGCGCCGGCGTCGAGACCCGGCGCCTGCCTGGCGGGCTCCTCGCGCCCGGCCTCATCGACATCCAGGTGAACGGCGGCGGTGGCGTCCTCTTCAACGAGGCGCCGACCGTCGAGGGCATCCGGGCGATCGCGGCCGCGCACGCCCGAACCGGCTCGACCGCACTCCTGCCGACCGTGATCACCGACCGCCCCGAGGTGACCTTCGCCGCGATCGCGGCCGTCGAGGCGGCGATGGCGGCGGGCGTGCCCGGCTGCGCCGGCATTCATGTCGAGGGCCCGTTCCTGTCGGTCGCGCGCAAGGGCGCGCACGACCCGGCGCTGATCCGGCGGATGGAGGATGCCGACCTTCGCGCGCTCTGCGAGGCGGCCGTGCGCCCGTTCCTCCTGACGGTGGCGCCGGAAAGCGTGTCGGACGCGCAGATCGCGGCGCTCGCCGCCGCCGGTATCCGCGTCTCGCTCGGCCACACCGCTACCAGCTACGAGACCGCGAACGGGGCGATCGCGGCGGGGGCGAGCTGCATCACCCACCTCTTCAACGCCATGAGCCAGCTCGGCAACCGCGAGCCGGGCCTCGTCGGTGCGGCGCTCGATTCGCCGGACGTCTGGTGCGGCTTCATCCCGGACGGGCACCACGTCCATCCCGCGACCCTCGGCGCGGCGCTCCGCGCCAAGCGAAACCCGCGCAAGCTCATCGCCATCACCGACGCGATGCCGACCGTCGGATCGGACGAGGACGTCTTCACCCTCAACGGGCGCGAGGCACGGCGCGAGAACGGGCGGCTGACGCTCGCCGACGGGACGCTCGCCGGCTCCGATCTCTCGATGATCGGCGCGCTGCAGTATCTCGTGCGCGAGCTCGGCTTCGATCTCGAAACGGCGCTCCGCCTCTGCTCGACCCATGCGGCCGAGTTCCTGGGGCTCGAGACGACGCACGGCCACCTTCGCGCCGGCGCGCGCGCCGACATGGTGTGGATCGACGACGAACTCGCCCTCAAGGGCGTCTGGATCGGCGGCGCGGCGATCGACCTCGCCTGACCGGCGTCAGGCGGTCTCGAAGCGGATCGCCGTCCCGAACGCGGTGTCGGCTGTCACGAGAAGCTGGCTGCCTCCCAGATCGAACGCGATCCCCTCGGACCGCAGTCGCGCCGCCAGCGAAGCGAGGTCGGGGACGCGCACGGCAAAGCCCGTGAAGCGCGTGGGCGCAGGGCCGGTCACGAGCTCGAGGCGCCCGCCGTCGAGCGGAACATCCGAACCGTCGCCCGCCGCCTCGGCGACGCCGGCAAAGGCCCGGAGGAAGCCGAGATGCGCGGCGGGGTCGGGCGCTTCGAGCGTCACCGCCGCGATGTCGCGGGCGCCGTTCGGGTGGCGCTGGAACGCGGCGTCCCAGAAGTTCTCCGGCCGGTGCTGCTGGCAGACGAAGAAGCCGGCTTCGGGTGCGGCCGCATCTGCGGCAAAGGCGAGCGTGAAGGCCACCTCGATCTTCCAGCCGTCCGGCCGCCGGCCGTGCCGCCGGAAGAAGAACGGCTCGAAATCGCCGATGCCGGCCGCGCGGAAGCGCTCGGCGTCGGCCGCGGCATCCTGGCTGTCGAGCACCAGCATCGAGATGCCGTCTCGCCTCTCTAGCGAGTCGCGCACGAAGGCGCCGAAGCTGAAGCGGCGGGGCGCGTGCGCCGGAATCGCGGCCGGATCGTCGCCCACCGTTATGAGTTCGAGAAACGAGGTACCGAACTGGATCAGCTGGTTCTCGGTGCCCCAGGGGTGGCGGTTGCGGGCGCCGACCTCGAAGCCCAGCCGCGCGTAGAACGCGGCCGCGGCGTCGAGATCGCGGACGCCGACGACGAGATGATCGATGCGTCGTGCCATGGGATCGCCTCTCCCTGTCTGCCGAACCCGCTCAGATCAGCGCCCGGTCATCGGCGCGCTCCAGCCCGCCGCCTCGTCGACATAGGCTTTTTGAGCGCGCTTGTCGTAGAGGCAGAGCTTCGGCGGCATCTTGCCGGCGCGGTCGCCGACCAGCATGGCGACGCGGCCGACCCGGTCGTCGAAGCCGACGATCGCCGATGTGCGGGCATGCTGGAAGCCGCTCGCCTCGCGGCAGGCCTTGGCGACGCGTGCGTCGAACGCCGCCCAGGCGTCATCGCTCGACGCGTGCGCCGCGCCGCCCGTGACGGTCGCGAGAGCGAGAAGGAGGGCGGGGGCGAGGTAACGCATGGCGGACGGTCCTTGAGCGTGTGTTGGCCTGTCGACGGGACCCGGTCTTGCCGGCGCTTTGATGACGGCCCCCCGGGGGTGCTTCGCCGCGCGCCGGATGCTAACGAGCCGGGACGGACCGAGAGCTATTCAGGAGCGCGGCATGACCAATCGACAGGATCGCCGCTTCGCGGCCAAGCTCGCGCGCCAGATGCAGACGCGCGGCAAGACGCCGGCCGAGAGGGCGATCTACCAGGCCGCCGGAGCCTTCTTCGC
>NZ_CAJYIU010000079.1 GCF_913775355.1 uncultured Aureimonas sp. | reverse complement strand
CGCCTCCATGTCCGACATCGCCTGCCCCGGCGGCCTCGCCGCCGCGCCCGACACCGAAACGCCCGGCCCCGCCTGGCCTGCGGTGTTCTCACTGTCCTTCGGCGTCTTCGGTCTCGTCACCGCCGAGTTCCTGCCCGTCAGCCTGCTGACGCCGATGGCCGCCGAACTCGGCGTCACCAACGGCGCGGTGGGGCAGGCGATCACGGCGACGGCGGTCGTCGCAGCGCTCGCCGGGCCGCTCCTAGTGCTCGGCTCCGGTCGGCTCGACCGGCGCGTCATCGTCTGGGCGCTGATGGCGATGCTGGTCGTGTCCAGCGTGCTGACGGCCTTTGCGGGCAGCGTCGGCGTCCTCCTCGTGGCGCGCGGGCTTCTCGGCTTCGCGCTCGGTGGCTTCTGGGCGATGATGACGGCGCTCGCCCTGCGGCTGGTGCCGCCGGCCGACGTGCCGCGCGCCATGTCGATCATCGTGATGGGCGTGTCGGTCGCGACCGTCGTCGCCGCGCCGCTCGGCGCCGCGCTCGGCGCGCTGTGGGGCTGGCGGGCGACGTTCCTCGCCGCAGCGGCGCTCGGCGCCCTGTCGCTCCTCGTCCAGCTTCTCGTCCTGCCGCGCCTGCCCTCGGTCGGCGCGCCGGGTCTTGCGAGCTTCCGCGCCGCCCTGTCGCGGCGCGCGGTGCTGATCGGCTTCGCCACGGTGATCATCGTCGTGTCCGGCCACTTCGCCGGCTTCACCTTCATCCGCCCGTTCCTGGAAGAGGTGCCGCGCCTCGACGTCGCGACGATCTCGCTGGCGCTTCTCGCCTTCGGCGTCGGCGGCTTTCTCGGCAACCCGGTGGCCGGGATGATCGCGGCGCGCAGCCCGGCGTCGGCGGCCGGCGGCGTGTCGCTCCTCATCGGCGCGGCCTCGCTCCTGCTGGCGCTGTTCGGCGGAACGCCGGCCGTGGCGTTTGCCGCCGTCGCGCTCTGGGGCTTTGCCTTCGGCGGCTTCCCGGTGGCCGTCTCGATCTGGAATGCGCGCGCGGCGCCCGACCTTGCCGAAAGCTCCGGCGCGCTCCTCTCCTCCTCGTTCCAGGTGGCGATCGCCAGCGGCGCGCTGATCGGCGGTCTCCTGATCGACGGGATCGGCCCGCACGGCGTCATCGTCTATGCCGCCGCCGCCGTGGTGCTCGGCGCCGGCGTGATGCTGACGCTCGGCCGGGCGGCCGAACGTACGCGGGCGGGAGCGTAAGAGCTATCGCCTAGCGCCAGGGCGTGACGGACACCCCGCCGAAGAGCTGCTCGCGCGGGATCTGGAAGATGAAGTAGGGGTTGATCATCGGCAGCGCGCTCACGGCATCCAGCCGGGCGCGCTGGTCGTCGGACAGCGTCACGTCGAGCGAGGCGACGTTGGCGTGCACCTGATCGGGGCGGCTCGCGCCGATCAGGACGCTGGAAACGCCGGGCCTTTGCGTCACCCACGCGAGCGCCACCTCCGCCATCGAGCGACCGATCTCGCCCGCAATGCTGCGCACCACGTCCACCACCGCGAAGTTGCGCTCGGTGAACAGCATCCCGCCGAACGGGTTGTCGCCGTCGAGCCGGCTGCCGCCGTCGCTCGTCCCGTTGGCCTGGTTGGGCACCGTGCCGGCAGGGCCATGGGCCTCCAACTTGTCGCGGCCGTACTTGCCGGTGAGGAGCCCGGCGGCAAGCGGGCTCCAGGGCACGAGGCCGAGGCCGAGCGCCTCGCCCGCCGGCAGGATCTCGAGTTCCACGCCCCGGTCGATCAGCGAATAGGCGTATTGCAGGCCGATCGGCTCGGGCAGGCCGTGAGCGCGCGCCAGGGTCGCGATGCGGGCGGCATACCAGGCCGGCGCGTTGGAAAAGCCGTAATGCAGGATGTCGCCGCGCCGCACCGCGTCGGTGAGCGCGCGCAGCACCTCCTCCGGCGGCGTCGTGCGGTCCCAGACATGGGTCCAGTAGAGATCGATCCGGTCGGTGCCGAGGCGCTTCAGCGAGCCTTCCAGGGCCCGGCGAATGTGGCGCGCGCCGTTGCCGCCCATCAGCGGCACGCCGCCGCTCTCCGGGAAGCCAAACTTGGTCGCGATCACCAGCCGGTCGCGCACCCCCCGCTCGGCGACGAGACGGCCGAGCATCGTCTCGCTGGCGCCCCCGGAATAGATGTCCGCCGTATCCACGAAGTTGCCGCCGCGCTCGAGATAGGCGTCGAGGATGGCCGCGGCCCCCGCCTCGTCGGCACCCCAGCGCCCCGCGCCGAAGGTCATGGTGCCGAGCGCCAGCGGGCTGACGAGAAGGCCGGAGCGCCCAAGCGCGCGAAAATGGGTGAGGTCCATTCGTGTCTCCTGTCGAACGATGAGACGAACATAGCGGGCGGTGCCGAGCCGGATTAGGATGCGTCTCGGCCAAGGGCTTGTGAGCGGGGTTCATCAATGCGGCGTGGCGACCTCGACGATCTTGCCCTGTTCGCCGCGATCGCGCGGGCGCGCAGCTTCACCCGCGCGGGCGCCGAGCTCGGCCTGTCGCCCTCGGCGCTCAGCCACGCCATGCGCCAGCTGGAGGCCCGGCTCGGCGTCCGCCTTCTCGCGCGCACGACGCGCAGCGTCGCGCCGACGGCCGCGGGCGAGCGGCTGCTGGCCGCGCTCGGCCCGGCGCTCGACGCGGTGGAGGGCGGGATCGCGGCGCTTGCCGACTGGCGCGACGCGCCGTCCGGCACGCTCCGCCTCACCACCTTCTCCTATGTCGCGCGCACGATCCTCACGCCCCGCCTGCCGCAGTTCCTGGTCGATCATCCCGACATCGCGGTCGAGGTGGTGGTGGACGACCGGCTGGTGGACCTCGTGGCGGGCGGCTTCGACGCCGGCATCCGGCTCGGCGAGAGCGTCGAGCTCGACATGGTGACGGTTCCGGTCGGGCCGCCGCTGCGCACGGTGGTGGTGGCGACGCCCGGCTACTTCGCTGCCCGCCCGGCGCCCGCGACGCCCGCCGATCTGCGGGACCATGTCTGCGTCAACTATCGCCTCGTCGGCGGCGGCGGGCTCCTGCCCTGGGAGTTCGAGCGGGACGGGCAGGCGCTGCGCGTCAAGGTCGGCGGCCAGCTCATCGTCAACGACGAGCGGCTGGCGGCGGGGGCTGTGCGGGCCGGCGCCGGGCTCGGCTACATGATGGAAGACGACGTCGCCGAGGACATCGCCGCCGGGCGCCTCGTTCAGGTTTTGGACGCATGGTGCGCGCCGTTCGACGGATGCCGCCTCTATTATCCGAGCCGGCAGGCCACGCCGGCGCTGCGCGCCCTGATCGAGGCGTTTCGCTGGCCCCGCCCGGCGGGCTGACCGCCACCGCGGGTCCGGCGCCCCGCAAACTCATATGGATTTTTTACGCCGGGCCGGCGCAATCGAATGGGCGATCCCGAAAGGAGGGTTCGCATGTTCGATCTGATCTACCTGGCCGTGGGGCTGGGCTTTTTCGCGTTGATGGGCGCCTACGCGCGCTGGGCGGTCCGGGCCTGACGATGTTCGACCTCGTCCTCGGCGGCGCCGTCGCGCTCGCCCTTGCCGCCTACCTCGTCTACGCGCTCGCGCGTCCCGAGCGGTTCTAATCCCCTGTCCTGAAAGTCGGATGCCATGACCCTTGTCGGCTGGCTGCAAATCATCCTCATCCTCGCGGCCGTGGTCGCGTTCGCCATTCCGCTCGGCGCCTTCATGGGCCGCGTCTTCGCGGGCGAGCGGACCGTCCTCACCCCCATTCTCGGTCCCGTCGAGCGCGGCTTCTATCGCCTCGCCGGCATCGACCCGGCGCGCGAGCAGGGCTGGCTCGCCTATACGCTGGCCATGCTCGCCTTCAACGCGGCCGGCTTCGTGCTCCTCTACGCGATCCTGCGCGCCCAGGCCTTTCTGCCGCTGAACCCGCAAGGGTTTTCGGGCATGTCGCCGCATCTCGCCTTCAACACGGCCGTCTCCTTCGTGACCAACACGAACTGGCAGTCCTACGGCGGCGAGACGACGCTCAGCCATCTCAGCCAGATGGCCGGCCTCACGGTGCAGAACTTCCTGTCGGCGGCGACCGGCATCGCGCTGGCCGTCGCGCTGGTGCGCGCCTTCGCGCGCTCGGGCGCCCAGACCGTCGGCAACTTCTTCACCGACATGACGCGTGCCACGCTCTACGTCCTCCTGCCGCTCGCGATCGCGACCGGTCTCTGGCAGGTCTCGATGGGCACGCCGCAGACGCTCGAAGCCTCGGCGACCGTCCAGACGCTGGAAGGCCAGCCCCAGACGCTGGCGCTCGGGCCCGTCGCCTCGCAGCTCGCGATCAAGCAGCTCGGCACCAACGGCGGCGGCTTCTACAACGCCAACTCCGCCCACCCTTATGAGAACCCGTCGCCGCTCTCGAACGCGCTGACGATCTGGCAGATGCTGGTGGTCTCGACGGCGCTCGTCTTCGCCTTCGGCCGGCTGATCGGCGACCGGCGTCAGGCCGTGGCGATCCTCTCGGTGATGGGCCTTCTCCTCGTTTCTGCGACGGCGGTCTGCTACTGGGCCGAAAGCGCCGGGACGCCGGTCCTGGCGGCGGCCGGCCTCGACCCCACCGGCGGCAACATGGAGGGCAAGGAGGTCCGCTTCGGGCTCGCGGCTTCCGCCTTCTTCGCCTCCGTGACGACCGGCCTGTCGGACGGCGCCGTCAACGCCATGCACGGCTCCTTCACGCCGATCGGCGGCATGGTGCCCATGGTGCTGATCATGCTCGGCGAGATCCTGCCGGGCGGCGTCGGCTCCGGCCTCTACGGCATCCTCGTGATCGCGATCATCTCGGTCTTCGTGGCGGGCCTCATGGTCGGCCGCACCCCGGAATATCTTGGCAAGAAGATCGAGGCCAAGGAGATGAAGATGGCGGTGCTCGCGATCCTCATCCTGCCGACCGCGATCCTCGGCTTCTCGGCGGTCTCGGCGGTGCTGCCGACGGCGCTGTCGGGCCTCGGCAATGCCGGCCCGCACGGCCTGTCGGAGATCTACTACGCCTACACCTCGGCGGCCGGCAACAACGGCTCGGCCTTCGGCGGCCTGTCGGCCAACTCGCCCTGGTGGAACACGACGCTGGGCCTTGCCATGCTGCTCGGCCGCTTCGCCTACATCGTGCCGATGATGGCGATCGCGGGCTCGCTGGTGACCAAGACCAAGCTCGCGCCCTCGGCCGGCACCTTCCCGACCCACGGGCCGCTCTTCGTCGGGCTTCTCGCCGGCATCATCCTGATCCTCGGCGGCCTCCAGTTCTTCCCCGCGCTCGCCCTCGGCCCGATCGCCGAGCAGGTGCAGATGCTGGCCGGAAAGACCTTCTGACGACCTTGGGCGCGGCTCGGCCCCGACGCCGGGCCGCCCCTCACGAACCGTCACCCATTCTTCGTCGGTCCCCATCGAGGACCCGACCACAAGGACACTCCCCATGGCTGCCAAGGCCGCAACGTCCACCTTCCGGCCCGACCTCGTCGGCCGGGCCACGGTCGACGCCTTCAAGAAGCTCAATCCCGCAGCGCTGATGCGCAACCCGGTGATCTTCGTCACCGAGGTCGTGGCGGCGGTCGTCACCGTCCTCTTCGTGCGCGACCTCCTCGCCGGCAACCCGCTCCTCTTCACCGGCCAGATCATGGCCTGGCTCTGGTTCACGGTGCTGTTCGCCAACTTCGCCGAAGCCATCGCGGAAGGGCGCGGGCGGGCGCAGGCGGACTCATTGCGCAAGGCGCGCACCGACACGGTCGCCAAGCGCATGGCCTCGGCCAAGGACCGCACCGCCATCCAGTCGGTCTCGGCGCTCGACCTGAAGGTCGGCGACCACGTGCTGGTCGAGACCGGCGACCTCGTGCCGGGCGACGGCGAGATCGTCGAGGGCATCGCCTCGGTGAACGAGGCGGCGGTGACGGGCGAATCGGCCCCGGTGATCCGCGAGGCGGGCGGCGACCGCTCGGCGGTCACCGGCGGCACCACCGTCGTCTCCGACTGGCTGGTCGTGCGCATTACCGCCGCGCCCGGCTCCTCGTTCCTCGACCGCATGATCGCGCTCGTCGAGGGCGCCGAGCGGCAGAAGACGCCGAACGAACTGGCGCTCACCATCCTCCTCGTCGGCATGACGCTGATCTTCCTGATCGCCGTCGTCACGCTTACGGGCCTGTCGTCCTATGCGGGCGCCGCGGTCTCCGTGCCGATCCTCGTCGCGCTCCTCGTCACCCTCATCCCGACGACGATCGGCGGCCTCCTGTCGGCGATCGGCATTGCCGGCATGGACCGCCTGATCCGCCACAACGTTCTCGCCATGTCGGGCAAGGCCGTCGAGGCGTCGGGCGACGTCGACACGCTGCTTCTCGACAAGACCGGCACGATCACCTTCGGCAACCGCATGGCGTCCGAGTTCGTCGCGGTGCCGGGCGTCACCGATACGGAGACCGCCCAGATCGCGGTCGAGGCCTCGCTCGCCGACGAGACGGCGGAAGGGCGCTCGATCCTGGTGCTGGCGCGCGAGAAGTACGGCATTGCCGTCCCCGAGACGGCGCGGGACGGGGCGATCTTCATCCCGTTCTCGGCCGCCACCCGCCTGTCGGGTGTCGACATGGGGGGCAAGACCATCCGCAAGGGCGCAGTCGACGCGATCCGCCGCTTCGTGCGCGAGACGGCGGGCCGCGAGGTCGAGGAGCCCGCCGCCTTCACCCAGGCCGTCGAGCGCATCGCGAAATCCGGCGGCACGCCGCTGGGGCTTGCCGAGAACGGCCGCTACATCGGCGTCATCCACCTGAAGGACGTCGTCAAGCCCGACATCAAGGAGCGCTTCGCCGAGCTTCGCCGCATGGGCATCCGCACCGTCATGGTGACGGGCGACAACCCGGTCACCGCCGCCGCGATCGCGGGCGAGGCGGGCGTCGACGACTTCATCGCCGAGGCGACGCCGCAGGACAAGCTGAACTACATCCGCAACGAGCAGCGCCAGGGGCGGCTGGTCGCCATGTGCGGCGACGGCACCAACGACGCGCCGGCGCTCGCCCAGGCCGATGTCGGCGTCGCCATGCAGACCGGCACGCAGGCCGCCCGCGAGGCCGGCAACATGGTGGACCTCGATTCGGATCCGACCAAGCTCATCGAGATCGTCGGCATCGGCAAGCAGCTCCTGATGACGCGCGGGAGCCTGACCACCTTCTCGATCGCCAACGACGTCGCGAAATACTTCGCCATCATCCCGGCGCTGTTCATCGCGGCGATCCCCGAGCTCGGCGTCCTCAACGTGATGCGGCTCGCCACGCCCGAAAGCGCGATCCTCTCGGCGGTGATCTTCAACGCCCTCGTCATCGTCGCGCTGATCCCGCTGGCGCTGCGCGGCGTGCCCTACCGGGCGATGGATGCCGCGACGGTGCTGCGCCGCAATCTCCTGATCTACGGCCTCGGCGGCATCCTGGTGCCCTTCGTGGGCATCAAGATCATCGACCTTGCGGTCTCCGCCCTCGGCCTCGCCTGAACCCCGTCCAAGGACAGCTTCCATGCTCTCGCAACTTCGCGCCGCGGCGACGCTCCTCGGCCTCCTCACCCTCCTTCTCGGCGTCGCCTATCCGCTGGCGATGACCGCCGTCGCGGGCGCCGTCTTCCCGGTGCAGGCGTCGGGCAGCCTCGTCGACCGCGACGGCCGGCCGGTCGGCTCGTCGCTGATCGGCCAGGCCTTCACGGACGCCCGCTATCTCCAGGGACGCCCGTCGGCCGCCGGCACCGGCTACGATGCCTCCTCCTCGTCGGGCACCAATCTCGGCCCCACCAGCGCCAAGCTCGCCGAGCGCCTGAAGACGGACGGCGAGGCGATGAAGGCGGCGACCGGCGCGAGCGTCCTGCCCGCCGACGCCGTCACCACCTCGGGCTCGGGCCTCGACCCGGACGTCTCGCCGGCCTTCGCCGAGCTTCAGGTGGCGCGCATCGCCGGCGCGCGCGGGGTCGACGCCGATCTCGTGCGCCGCGCCATCGCCGACAACACCGCGGGCCGCACGCTCCTCGTCCTCGGCGAGCCGCGCGTCAACGTCCTGGCGGTGAACCTCGCGCTCGATGCGCTCGCCCCCGCAACGTCGACGCCCGCGCCGACCCCGACGGCCTCCGCCGACCGGCCCGCCGGCTGACGCGAACGCGCCCGGCGGGAGACCGCCGGGCCCCGACCTGCTATGGCGGATCCGACAGGAACGGACATGCGATGATCAAGGGAGACGGACCCCGCGCCTCTGCGGACGCCCTTCTGGCCGGCGCCGAACGGGAGGGGCGCGGCCGTCTTCGCCTGTTTCTCGGCGCCGCGCCCGGCGTCGGCAAGACCTTCGCCATGCTGCAGGCCGCCCACGGCGCGGCGGGCGCCGGGCGCGGCGTCCTCGTCGGCATCGTCGAGACGCATGGGCGCGCGGAGACGGAGGCCATGCTGGCGGGGCTCGAGGTCCTGCCGCGCAAGTCCATCCCCTACAAGGGGCGATTGGTCCCCGAGTTCGACATCGATGCCGCGCTCGCCCGCCGCCCGCAGCTTCTTCTCGTCGACGAATACGCCCATTCCAACGTGCCCGGCTCGCGCCATCCGAAGCGGTGGCAGGACGTCGCCGAGCTTCTCCAGGCGGGCATCGACGTCTGGACCACGATGAACGTCCAGCATGTCGAGAGCCTCAACGAGGTGGTCCAGCGGATCACGGGCGTGCGGGTGCGCGAGACGGTGCCCGACACGACGCTGAAGGTCGCCGACGAGATCGTGCTCGTCGACCTGCCGTCGGACGAGCTGATCCGGCGGCTCGCCGAGGGCAAGGTCTATGTCGAGGACACGGCCACCCGCGCCACGCAGAACTTCTTCAAGCCGTCCAACCTCACCGCGCTGCGCGAGCTGGCGCTCCGGCAGGTCGCGGCCCGCGTCGACAGCGACCTTCTGGAGCGCATGCAGGGCGGCGCGATCGAGGGCCCGTGGCCGGCGGGCGAGCGGCTCCTCGTCTGCCTCGGGGCGACCGGCACGCCGGAGCGCCTCGTGCGCGAGGCCAAGCGCCTCGCCGACCGGCTCGACGCGCCCTGGTTCGCGGTCACGATCGAGCGGCCGGGCCTGTCGCTGGCGCCGGCGGACGCCGCCCGCGTCGAGGCCGCGCTGCAGCTCGCGCGCACGCTCGGCGCCGCGACGCAGAGCCTCGTCGGCACCGACTTTCCCGGCGAGCTCCTGCGCTTCTCGCGCTTCGAGAACGTCACGCAGATCGTCGTCGGTCAGGCCCGCGCGCGGGGCCGCTGGTCCTGGCCGCTCCGGCCGAATCTCGCCGACGCGCTGGTGCGCCGGGCCTCGGGGATCGCGATCCATGTCCTGACCGAGGAGACGGCGGGCGGCCGGGTGCGGCGGCCGATGCCGGATCGCGGGCCGCTCACGGGCTATGCGACGGCGGCCGTCGGCGTCGCCGTCGCGACGCTCCTCGGCTCGGTGATGCGCCATTTCGTGGCGCTGCCGAACGTCTCGATGCTCTACCTCCTCGCGGTGCTCCTGCCGGCGCTGCGCAGCGGCGTCTGGCCGGCGATCCTCGCCTCGTTCCTGTCGTTTGCGGCCTACAACTTCTTCTTCATCGACCCGACCGGCACCTTCACGGTGGCGCGCCCGCACGAGCTTCTGGCGCTCGCGATCTTCCTGATCATCGCCGTGTCGATCTCGGCGGTGGCGGGCCAGGCGCGCGAGCAGATGAAGGCCTCGGCCGTCCGCACGCGCGCCGCGCGCCGGCTCTACGAGTTTACCCGCACCCTCTCGGCGCTCGCCGATGCGGAGCGCGTGATGGAGGCGGCGGCGAGCGAGATCAACGCGGCGACGGGGCGCGCCTGCGTCATCCTGCGACCGTCCGGGCCGGACCTTGTGATCGCCAGCGCCTGGCCGCCCGACGACCGGCTCGACACGCCCGCGCGCACCGCCGCCCGCTGGGCCTTCGAGAAGGGCGAGCCGGCGGGCGCCGGAACGGGCACCCTGCCGTCGAGCGGCTGGTCGTTCCTGCCGTTGCAGGCGCCCGACGGGACCGTCGGGGCGCTGGGGCTGGAGCATCCGGCGGATCGCGGGCCGCTCGACGTCGAGACGCGCACGCTGCTTGCCGCCCTCGCCGAGCAGACCGCCGCCGCGCTCCACCGCGCGCTCCTGTCGACCGAGGTGCGCCGCGCCCGCACGGCGGCGGAGACCGAGCGCGTGCGCAACATCCTCCTCGCCTCGATCAGCCACGACTTCCGCACCCCGCTCGCCTCGATCCTCGGATCGGCCACCGCCCTCATCGAATACGAGGAGCGGCTGGAGCGCGATGCGCGCCAGGATCTCCTCGCCGAAATCCGCGACGAGACGAGCCGGCTCGACACGATGGTGCGAAACCTTCTGTCGATGACACGGCTGGAAGCCGGCGCACTGGAGGTGCGTCGCGACTGGATCGACGTCACCGAGGCGCTGGAGCGGCAGATCGATCTCGCCCGGCGGCGCGGGGCGACCCAGGATTTCCATCTCGTCGAGACGGCCGAGCGCATCCTCGCCTTCGTCGACGGAAACCTCCTCGACCAGGCGCTCGCCAACATCGTCGGCAACGCCGTGCGCCACGCCGGCACGCAGGCGACGGTGACGCTGCGGGCGCGGCGCGACGGGGAGACGGTCGCGATCCGCATCGCCGACGACGGGCCCGGCGTGCCGGAGGATCTCGCGCCCTTCGTCTTCGAGAAGTTCACGCGGGCCCGCGCGCCGACTGGGGCCGACGGCGGCGACAGCGCCGGGCTCGGCCTTGCCATCGCCAAGGGGATCGTGGAAGCCCAGGGCGGGACGCTCTCGCTTCTGCCCCCGGAGCCGGGGACGAAGGGCGCCGTGTTCGAGATCCGGCTGCCGGGCGGGGAGGGCGCATGAGCCGTGCGACGATTCTCGTGGTGGACGACGAGCCGGCGATCCATCGCTTCCTGAAGCCTTCGCTGACGGCCGAGGGCTACGCCGTCCTTCAGGCTGCCAACGGTGCGGAAGGGCTGCGGCTTGCCACGACGAGCGCGCCCGACGCCCTGGTGCTCGACCTCGGCCTGCCCGACATCGACGGTCTCGTGGTGATCGAGCGGCTGCGCCTCGTCTCGGACGTGCCGATCGTCGTCCTGTCGGCGCGCGACCGCGAATCGGAAAAGATCCGGGCGCTCGATCTTGGCGCCGACGACTACGTCGAGAAGCCGTTCGGTATCGGCGAGCTGATGGCGCGCCTGCGCGCCGCGCTCCGCCACCGGCAGAAGGCCGCGAGCGCCGGGCCGTTCCAGGCCGGCGACCTGTCGCTCGACCTCGAGGCGCGGGTGGTGCGCAAGGGCGAGGCCGAGGTGCGCCTGACGCGTCGCGAGCTCGCGCTCCTCACCGTCCTCTTCCAGAATCTCGGCAAGGTCGTCACGCACCGCACCCTCCTGCGCAAGGTCTGGGGCAAGGCCAACGAGCACGACACGCAATATCTGCGGGTCTATATCGGCCACCTCCGCCAAAAGCTGGAGGACGACCCGAGCGCGCCGCGCCGCGTCCTCACCGAGCCGGGCGTCGGCTACCGGCTGGTGTGACCGGCCAAGACAGCCACGCCGGAACGATCGCGGTTTCGTGTTCGACGGATCTTGAAAGCGTACGTTTCTGACACATGCAAGTTGACGCCATTAGCGGCTCTTCAACCCACGCGATCTATCGTGGACGCTCCTTTCGTGTGGGGTCCATAATGCTGCGCAACCGATCGCTGCCGGTCAAGCTGACCATGATGCTGGCGTTCAGCCTTCTGCTGGTGACGGTTCTCGTCAGCGTCTCCGGTATCTTCCTTCTCCATTCCGACGCCGTCGGCCGGGCGCGCGATCGCCAGGAGGTGAACATGCGCGTCGCCTGGGACGTCCTGTCGTCCTACGGCAAGACCTATGCGCGGCGGGGCGACGTGCTCTATGCCGACGACACGCCGCTGAACGACGCGTCCGACGCGGTGGACCGCATCAAGGCGCTCGTCGGCGGCACGGCGACGATCTTCATGGGCGACAAGCGCGTGGCGACCAACGTCAAGAAGCCGGACGGCTCGCGCGCGGTCGGCACGACGCTGGCGGCAGGTCCCGTCTACGACGCGGTGCTGAAGGCCGGCACCTCCTTCCGCGGCGAGGCCGACATTCTCGGCACCTCCTATTTCACCGCCTACGATCCGATCCGCAACGCCAACGGCGAGACGATCGGTGTCCTCTATGTCGGCATTCCGCAGGCCGAGTTCCTCGCCTCGATCGAGACCCTCCAGCGCACGCTGATCGCGGTCAGCATCGTATCGGCGCTTCTCGTCGGCGCGCTCTACTACTGGACGGTGCGCCGGATGATGGCGCCGCTGAAGCCCCTGATCGACACGATCGGCGACGTCGCGGAAGGCCGCACCGACGGCACGGTGGCCGGCATGGACCGCGGCGACGAGATCGGCCGGATCGCCCGCTCGGTCGAGAAGCTGCGCGAGGCGCGCATCGCGCAGCGCCAGCTGGAGATCGACGCCGACGCCTCGCGCCAGACGCAGGCCGCCAGCGCCGAACGCCAGCATGCTCTCGACAACGCCAAGGCCGAGGACCTTCGCGCCTTCGTCCATGCCGTCGAGGCGGGCTTCGCGCGCCTGTCGGCCGGCGACCTGACCGTGCGCATGGATCAGGCGGTGGCGCACGAGTTCGAGCCCATCCGCATCCAGTTCAATCAGTCCGTCTCCCAGCTGGAGGCCACGATCGGTCAGGTCGTCTCGGCGGTCGGCGCAATGCGCTCCGGCCTCTCGGAGATCACGGTGGCGGCGGGCGACCTCTCCCAGCGCACCGAGCAGCAGGCGGCCAACCTGGAGCAGACGGTGGCGGCGCTGGGCCAGGTGACGCGCGGCGTCGGCGAGATGGCAGCCCGCGCCGACGCCGCCCGCCAGTCGGCCTCCACCGCCTGCCGCGAGGCCGAGCGCGGCGGCGAGATCGTCTCGCGTGCGGTCTCGGCGATGGCCGAGATCGAACAGTCCTCGGCGCGGATCGGCAACATCATCGGCGTCATCGACGAGATCGCCTTCCAGACGAACCTTCTGGCGCTGAACGCGGGCGTCGAGGCCGCGCGCG
>NZ_CAJYIU010000078.1 GCF_913775355.1 uncultured Aureimonas sp. | reverse complement strand
CGCGCCGTCGCCGCCTCGTCCTGCCGCCCGGTCTCGGAGCGCAGCTTGATGTCGGCGCCGCGCCACCAACCGGCGAGCGTCGCCAGATCATGCGTCGAGACGCAGGCCAGCGAGCGCTCGGGATATTCGCCGGTCGCCTTGAACAGGCCGTCGTCCCAACGCTCGAAGTAGAGCACCTTGTAGGCGAGGATGTTGGCGTCGTGCATCACGTCGCGGAAGCCTTCCGGCACCGTGCCGAGATCTTCGCCGATCACGAGGCACCGGTTGTCCTGCGAGACGCGCGCCAGCGCGTCCACCATCTCGCCGAGCGGATAGCGCACGTAGCCGCCGCCGCCGGAGCGGCTGGTCTCGGGGATCCACCAGAGACGCGCGAGACCCATCGCATGGTCGATGCGGATCGCCCCCGCGTGCTCCATCAGCGCCGCATAGGCGGACGTCAGCGGCGCGTAATGGCGCTCGGCCAGCGCGCGCGGCGACAGCGGGGCGAGCCCCCAGTCCTGCCCGTCGGAGTTGAACATGTCGGGCGGCGAGCCGACGCGCGCCTCGCGCACCGTCAGCTCGGGATCGGCCCAGGTCTCGGCGCCGTCCGGCGACACGCCGACCGCGAAGTCGAGATAAAGCCCGATCGCCATCCCGGCCGCCTTGGCGCGGCGCTGCGCCTCGCCAAGCTGCCGGTCGCATTCGAACTGCAGCCATTCGTGGAAGAGGACGTCGTCGGCGTGGCTCGCCTCGAACGCCTTCACGGCATCGCTCGAGCGCTTGTGGAACGCGTCCGGCCAGTTGTGCCAGCCGGCGCTGCCGCCCTCCCCGCGCATGTGAGCCGAGATCGCCTCGAACAGCGCGAAGTTGCGGAGCGCCGTGCCGCCCTTTTCCTGAAAGGCGCGGAAGGTCTCGTCCACATCGAGCCCGCCGCACACGCTCTCGAAGGCCGTGCGCAGGAGCCGATGCTTCAGAAGGCCCATCGCGGGATAGTCGACGAGATCGCCGCCGAGCGCCTCGAACGCGGCCGGGTCGGTCGCGCGAGCCTTCGCGATCGCCTCCGGACCGCCCGCCAGATCGTCGACCGCAAGATAGAAGGGATTGATGAAGCGCCGGGTCGAGGGCGAATACGGGCTGTAGCGCCCGGCGTCCGACAGGAACAAGGCGTGCAGCGGATTGACGCCGACGAAGCTCGCGCCCTCGGCACCCGCGATCTCGGCGAGATGGCCGAGATCCTGGAAGTCGCCGATCCCGAGGCTGCGGGCCGAGCGGAGCGCATAGAGCTGGCACGTCACGCCCCAGCGCTTGGCGCGCGCGGCGTCGGGCAGCGCGCAGGCGAGCGACGGGCGGTGCTCGGCCTCGGCGAACGCCCCCGCCTGGCCCGACGCCGGATCGACCTTCAGCGCCTTGAGGAGCGCCGACTTCGCCTCGTCCGGGATCGCCTTGGCCTCGCCGAGCTCGGACTTGTAGCGGATCTGGATGCCGTGGCTTTCCGCCAGATCGTCGAGCGGGACACCGGCCATCACTGCACCCCGCCGAAGAGCTGCCCGTCGGCGAGCGCGAAGACGACGGTCATCGCCGGCACGCGGCCGGCGCCGAGTTCTTCGTGCGACTGCTTGTGGTTGGCGTAGACGATCTCGGCGCCCGATAGCTTGCCCGTGTCGAGGCCTTCCGGAATGGTCCACGCCTCGTCCGACAGATTGGCGAAGAGGTGATAGACGCGCCCGGGCTGGAGTTCCCAGGACACCACGAAGCCGAGACCGTCCACGAACACCTTGCCGCAGCCCCCGCGTGCGCCGTCGAGCAGCGGCATCAGCACGTCCTGACGCTGCTTCAGGAGCTTGGTCGTGACCTGCAGGCGGCGGCGCTGGATCGGACGGGTGACGAGATCCCAGTCGATGCGCGAGATCTCGAAGGTGCGCTCCGAGTTGGGGTCCGGGAAGACCTCGGCGGCCTCCTCGTCCTCGAAGGCGGCGAACTTGCGGAACTCCTTGCGGCGGCCCATCGACACCGCGCTCGCCAGTTCGCCGTCGAAGTCGGTGAAGAAGCAGAAGGAGTTGCAGTCGCCGAACTCGTCGCCCTGGAACATCAGCGGGATCTGCGGCGACAGGAGAAGGATCGCCTGCACGCAGTCGTAGATGCGGGCCGACGACAGGGAGCGCAGGCGGTCGCCGAAGGCGCGGTTGCCGATCTGGTCGTGGTTCTGGATGAAGTTGACGAAGGCCGTCGGCGGCAGGTGCGCCGACGGATTGCCGACCTCGCGCTCGCGGTGCTTCGACATGTCGCCCTGGAACACGAAGCCGGTGGCGAGTGAACGCGCCATCTGCGCGGCGGTCTCGCGCCGGTAGTCGGAGTAGTAGGATTCCTGCTCGGCCGTCGCCAGAACGTGGGCCGTGTGGTGGAAGTCGTCGTTCCACTCGCCGGAAACGAGCGGGATCGACCCATCCTCGCCGCGCTCGATATGCCAGGTGATGTTGCGGTCGTCCTCGGTCGTGATGTGGACGTGACGGTCCGACATCACCTCCCGCACCCGCGCGGCGAGCTCCTTCACCAGCGGCGTGTCGGTCGTGTCCTTGATCGAATCGATCGCGTCGAGCCGCAGGCCGTCGATCCGGTATTCCGTCATCCAGTAGAGCGCGTTCTCGATCATGAAGTCGCGCACGGGCTTTTCGTCATAGGCGATCGCAGCGCCCCAGGGCGTCGAGATCTCCTGATGGAAGAACTCCGGGATGTAGGAGGGGATGTAGTTCCCGTCGGGTCCGAAGTGATTGTAGACCACGTCGAGGAAGACCATCAGGCCGCGCTCGTGCGCCGCGTCGACGAGGCGCTTTAGCCCCTCCGGCCCGCCATAGACCTGATGCGGGCAGTAGAGGAGCACGCCGTCGTAGCCCCAGCCCCGCTGGCCGCCGAACTGGGCGACGGGCAGAAGCTCGATCGCGGTGATGCCGACGTCTCTGAGATAGTCGAGCTTCGGGATGATGGCGTCGAACGTGCCTTCCTCGGTGAAGGTGCCGACATGCATTTCGTAGAAGATGCACTCGTGCCACGGCCGCCCCTTCCAGTCGGCGGTGCGCCACTGGTGGGCGCGCGGGTCGACGAGCCGCGACAGCCAGTGCACGTCGCCGGACTGGGCGCGCGCCGCAGGATCGGCGACCAGCGTCTCGCCGTCGAGGCGGTAGCCGTAGGACATGCCGGGCCCGATCGAGGTCGCGACCGTCTCCCACCAGCCGTCGTCCGATTTCGTCAGCGGGTGGAAATGGTCCGGCTCCGTGGAATCGACTTCCGCCACGGCCAGCTCGACGCTCTTGGCGCTCGGTGCCCACAGACGGAACCGGCTGCCCTCGGGGGCGTAGCGCGCCCCCCAGCTCGTGTCGAAGGAGAAGGTGTCGCCGCCGCTCATGCCCGCTGTGCCTCATGTCGATGGGGGAGCGGGCACGCCGGGCGCCCGCGCTGAACGCCGCGCCGGATCCCCCTCGGTGCCCGGCCAGCGTGTGGGTAAGTGGAGCGTGGGCGTCGTCCGGCAGGGGCCGGGCGACGCTTTATTGCATAGCGGGATAAGAGGATCTCACCCCGCGCCGCACCAGCACCCGTCAGGCGGCGACGGGCTGCTCGGCGGAAGCCGCCGCGCCGGTCGCGGGCACGGGCTCGACGGGTGCCGCGCGCTCGGCCGGCCGCGCGGCATGGCCGATGCGGCCGTGCACGAGGTCGTGGATGAAGCCGAGCTTGCCGATGACGGTCGGCGACAGGACGAACGGGTAGAGGTCTTGCAGGCCCATCGCGCGGTTCATCGAGTTCAGCGCCTGGCTGACGGCGAGCCAGCCGTCGTTGATCTGTTCGATCGTCGTCGCCTCGTCATAGACCTTGAAGTCGAGGTCGGTCGTGAGGATGCCGTCGCGGTCGAGCCGCGGATGGATCGTCATGCCCCAGGACCCCGCGACCTCCAGCGAGTCGACGATGTGGAGGTAGTGCGCCCAGGTCTCGGCGAAGTCTTCCCACGGATGCACCGCAGCGTAGGACGAGACGTACTCCTCCTGCCAGTTCGGCTTCGGCCCGTTGGCGTAGTGCGTCTTCAGCGCCTCGCCGTAATCCTGGCTGTCGTCGCCGAAGACCGCGCGGCACGCGTCAAGCGCGCCGCCGTCGCGCACCAAGATGTCCCAGTACCAGTGGCCGACCTCATGCCGGAAATGGCCGAGCAGTGTGCGGTAGGGCTCGCCCATCGCGGTGCGGCGCTTCTCGCGCTCGGCGTCGTCGGCCTCGGCGAGCGCCACGGTAATTACGCCGTCAGCATGGCCCGTCATCACCTTCTCGCCGCTCGCCGGATCGTCGGCGAGGAACTTGAAGCCGAGCCCTTCCGGGTGTTCGGCCTGCGTGTAGAGCGGCAGGCGCAGGCGCAGGAGCGTGTAGAACAGCCGGTGCTTGGCCGCCTCCATCTTCGCCCAGAGCGCCTGGTTGTCTGGGTTGGACAGGTCCGGCACCATCAGATTGTGCCTGTCGGCGAGGCAGTAGAGGTCGGAGCTGTCCGCCGGCACCAGCCAGTTGCAGACGCCATACTGGTAATTGTCGCAGTAGCGCCAGTGCGATCCGTCGCTGCCGCGCCCGACCGACACGAAGTCGGTGCCGGCGGGCTCCAGCGCCAGGACGCGGTTGGTGCGCGGCTCGTAGCCGAGGGCATGGCCGCAGCGTTCGCAGCGAACGTTGTTGAAGAAGACGACCTGATCACAGGACGGGCATGAGAACAGCTTCATCGGGGATCCCTCGCGCCCCCGCCGGCCGGTCGGCGGGTGTGGCGCGGTAACACGGGCGCACCAAATCGGTTCCCGCGCCCCGAAGTGACGGATCGATCGAGGAAATCGCGTCTTGCCGCATTGCAGCAGTTCCAGACGGCGCACCTTGTGCATAGACTGCGAGCGGTCGAATCCATTCGTCGAGTCCGGGAACCGATGCCGATCCTCGCAGCGCTCCGTCACCTGACCCACTATCGCTACGACCGCCCGGTCACGCTCGGGCCACAGACGATCCGGCTGCGGCCCGCCCCGCACTCGCGCACGCGCACACCCGCCTACTCCCTGAAGATCGAGCCGGCCGAACACTTCATCAACTGGCAGCAGGACCCGTTCGGCAACTGGCTGGCGCGCGTCGTCTTCCCGGAGAAGGCGCGCGAGCTGCGCATCGAGGTCGATCTCCTCGCCGACATGACGGTCTACAATCCGTTCGACTTCTTCGTCGAGGAATGGGCCGAGACCTACCCCTTCGCTTATGGCGATGATCTTTCGACCGACCTCAAGCCCTACCTCCAGACCGAGGCGGCAGGCCCCCGGCTCCAGACCTTCCTCCATTCCGTCGACCGGACGCCGGTGCGCACGATCGACTTCCTCGTCGCCCTCAACCGCCGGGTCGAGGCGGCGGTCGACTACACGATCCGCATGGAGCCGGGCGTGCAGACGCCGGAGGAGACGCTGGAGAAGGCCTCGGGCTCCTGCCGCGACTCGTCCTGGCTCCTCGTTCAAGCCTGCCGCCACCTCGGCCTCGCCGCCCGCTTCGTGTCGGGCTACCTGATCCAGCTGAAGCCCGACCTCGTGGCGCTCGACGGCCCCGCCGGCACGAGCCACGATTTCTGCGACCTTCACGCCTGGGTCGAGGTCTACGTGCCGGGCGCCGGGTGGATCGGCTTCGACCCGACCTCGGGCCTGATGACCGGCGAGAGCCACGTGCCGCTCGCCGCGACCCCGCACTACCGCTCCGCTGCCCCGATCGTCGGCGGCGTCGACCCGGCCGACGTCGAGTTCGACTTCGACATGAGCGTGACGCGGGTGTCGGAAGCGCCGCGCGTCTCCAAGCCCTTCTCCGACGAAAGCTGGGAGGCGCTCGACGCGCTGGGGCGGGCGGTGGACGAAGACCTGCGGGCGATGGACGTGCGGCTGACGATGGGCGGCGAGCCGACCTTCGTGTCGATCGACGACTTCGAGGGCGCGGAGTGGAACGCCGACGCCACCGGCCCGGCCAAGGCGGGGCTCGCCGACGGGCTGCTGCGCCGCCTGCAGGCGCGCTTCGCGCCGAACGGCTTCCTGCATCACGGCCAGGGCAAGTGGTACCCCGGCGAAACCCTGCCGCGCTGGACCTACTCGATCTACTGGCGGCGCGACGGCAAGCCGATCTGGCGCGATCCGGCGCTGCTCGCGGCCGACGACGCGCCGCCCGCCGGCGCCACCGTCGAGGCGGCCGAGACCTTGATCCGCAGCGTTGCCGAGCGGCTCGCCATCGACCCGGCGAACGCGCTCAAGACCTTCGAGGACCCGTCCTACTGGATCGCCCGCGAGGCGAAGCTGCCCGAAAACGTGACGCCCGGCGACTCGCGCCTCGAGGACGCCGAGGAGCGCTCGCGCCTCGCCAAGGTGTTCGACCGGGGGCTCGGCCGTCCGGTCGGCGTGGTGCTGCCCGTGCAGGCGTGGCAGGCCCTGCCCCGGCGCTGGATGTCGGAGCGCTGGGCGACGCGGCGCGGCCATGTGTTCCTGGTGCCGGGCGACAGCGCGATGGGCTATCGTCTGCCCCTCTCCTCGCTCGCCCACCTGCCGCCGGCGCGCTACCCCTATACCCACCCGTCGGACCCGCAGCAGTCCTTCGCGCCGCTGCCCGAGCCCGAAGCGCTTGGGAAAGCTCTGGCGCGCATCGACAAGCAGGACCCGCCGACCTGGACGCCCCCGGAAGCGTCGGCCGACGACGAGATCGTGGGCGCCGTGCGCACCGCGCTCGGCATCGAGCCGCGCGATGGCATCCTCCACGTCTTCATGCCGCCGCTCGAAACGGTGGAGGCCTATCTCGACCTTCTCGCCGCGATCGAGGACGCGGCCCGCGCGCTCGGGCAACCGGTGCGCATCGAGGGCTACGCGCCCCCGTTCGACCCGCGGCTCGACGTCGTGCGCGTCGCGCCCGATCCCGGCGTCATCGAGGTCAACGTCCACCCTGCCCGGTCGTGGGGCGAGGCGGTCGAGATTACCACCGCCGTCTACGACGCGGCGCGGCAGTCGCGGCTCGGCACCGACAAGTTCATGGTGGACGGCCGACACGCCGGCACGGGCGGCGGCAACCACGTCGTGGTCGGCGGCGCGACGCCGGCCGACTCGCCCTTCCTGCGCCGGCCCGACCTCCTGAAGTCGCTGGTGCTGCAATGGCAGCGCCACCCCTCGCTTTCCTATCTCTTCTCCGGCCTCTTCATCGGCCCGACCAGCCAGGCGCCGCGCATCGACGAGGCGCGGCACGACCAGCTGTACGAGCTCGAGATCGCGATGGCCGAGGTCCCCGCCCCCGGCGAGGGCGCGGCGCCCCCGCCCTGGCTGGTGGACCGATTGTTCCGCAACCTTCTCGTGGACGTGACGGGCAACACCCACCGCTCCGAGATCTGCATCGACAAGCTCTATTCACCGGACGGACCGACCGGCCGCCTCGGGCTCGTCGAGTTCCGCGGCTTCGAGATGCCGCCGGACGCGCGCATGAGCCTTGCCCAGCAACTCCTGATCCGCGCGATGATCGCGGCCTTCTGGCGCCGTCCGCTCGCGGGTCGCTTCGCGCGCTGGGGCACGCAGCTCCACGACCGCTTCATGCTGCCCGAATTCGTCTGGGCCGACTTCCTGTCCGTGCTCCATGAACTCTCCGCCGCCGGCTATCCCCTCCGCTCCGAATGGTTCGAGGCACAGTGGGAGTTCCGCTTCCCGTTCTGCGGCAAGGTCGACCGCGAGGGCGGCGTGTCCCTGGAGCTGCGCCAGGCGCTGGAGCCGTGGCACGTCATGGGCGAGACGGGGGCGATCGGCGGCACGGTGCGCTTCGTCGATTCCTCGGTCGAGCGGCTGCAGGTGAAGCTCTCCGGCTTCGACCCGTCGCGCCATGTCGTCACCTGCAACCGCCGCCCCGTGCCGCTCGCGCCCGGCATCGAGGCCGGTACGTCGGTCGGCGGCGTGCGGTTCAAGGCGTGGCAGCCGGCCTCCGGTCTGCACCCGACGATCCCGGTTCATGCGCCGCTGACCTTCGACATCTTCGACCGCTGGTCGGGACGCTCGCTCGGGGGCTGCGTCTATCACGTCGCCCATCCCGGCGGGCGCAACTACGACACGTTCCCGGTCAACGCCTACGAGGCCGAGGCGCGGCGCCTTGCGCGCTTCGAGGACATCGGCCACACGCCGGGGGCGTTCCGGCCCGCGTCCGAGATGCCCGACCCGAGCTTCCCGACGACGCTCGATCTCCGGCGGCCCGCCTCGCTTGCGCACTGAGGGAACCCAGCGCCAGTCGCAGTCGCAGGGGGGCCTCGGTCCGGTCGGCGAGCCTCCGAGGCGCCCGGTCGCCGGGGCCTTCGACGAGATGCTCGCGCCGGACGGCAGCGTGCGGCCGGTCTACCGGCCGGTCGTCGACGCGCTCGCCGCCCTCTCGCGACCCGAGCGCGAGGCCCGGTTCGGCGCCGCCGAGCAGTACCTGCGCGAAGCGGGCGTCTACTACCGGGCGGGCGAGGACGGCGGCGCGCGCCAGTGGCCGCTCGCCTTTCCGCCCTTCGTGATCGATCCGGCGGAGTGGCGCGGCCTCGAAGCGGCCTTGCGCCAACGCGCGACCTATCTGGAGCGCCTTCTCGCCGACCTTTACGGCGAGCGCTCGCTGGTGCGCGAGGGCATCCTTCCCGGCCGCCTCCTCGGCCGCAATCCGGAGTTCCTGCGACCGCTGGCGCGGCAGGGCATGAGCGGGCGTCCGCTGATCCGCTTCATCGCGATCGATCTCGGGCGCGGGCCGGACGGCGCGTGGCGCGTTCTCGG
>NZ_CAJYIU010000077.1 GCF_913775355.1 uncultured Aureimonas sp. | reverse complement strand
GAGCGAGGCGGCGAAGAGGACGAGGGTGCGCAGGAGAAGCGTCGTGACGGCGAGGATCACGAGAAGCCAGAAATGGTCGGCGAGAAGCGTCGCCGGCGACGACGAGCCGAGCGCATCGACGACCCAGCCGACAGCGGCATAGAGGAACGCATCGACGCCGCCGGTCAGGCCGCCGGTGACGAGAAGCGCCAGAAACGGCCAGCGCGCCTCGCGCGCGAAATGCCAGATGAAGCGGTTGGTCTCGGTCGGCAGCGGCGGCAGCGCGCCGACGCGGCGCGGCTCCGCCCCGTCCGGCTCGACGTCGCCGTAGGGATCGATGACGCGCTCGAAGCGCCGCAGGAGCCCGTCGATCATTCGGCCGCACGCACGCCGGGCGCGGCCGGCAAGGGTTCGTCGTCGCCGGCATCGAGGAAGCCACCGACCTGCCGGCGCCAGAGATCGGCGTAGAGACCACCCCGCTCGATCAGTTCGGCGTGGCTGCCCTCCTCGAGAATGCGCCCCTTGTCGAGCACCACGAGGCGATCGAGCGCGGCGATGGTGGACAGGCGATGGGCGACCGCGATCACCGTCTTGCCCTCCATCAGGCGATAGAGGTTCTCCGCGATCGCAGCCTCGACCTCGGAATCGAGCGCCGAGGTCGCCTCGTCGAGGAGGAGGATCGGCGCGTCCTTCAGCATGACGCGGGCGATGGCGATGCGCTGGCGCTGCCCGCCCGACAGCTTGACGCCGCGCTCGCCGACCTCAGCGTCGAGACCGCGGCGGCCCTCGCGATCGACCAAGGCCTCCACGAAGTCCAGGGCCTCGGCGCGGCGCAACGCGTGGCGGACGTCCTCGTCGGTGGAGTCGGGGCGGCCGTAGAGGATATTCTCGCGGATCGTGCGATGGAGGAGCGAGGTGTCCTGCGTCACCATGCCGATCTCGGCGCGCAGCGAGTTCTGCGTGACGCCCGCGATGTCCTGCCCGTCGATCAGGATGCGGCCGGACTGGACGTCGTAGAAGCGCAGGAGAAGGTTGAGGAGCGTCGACTTGCCGGCGCCCGAGCGCCCGACGAGCCCAATCTTCTCGCCCGGCCGGATGGTGAGGTCGAAGTCGGCGACCACCGGGCCGGCGGCGCGGTGGGGCTTTGCCGAAGCGTAGGCGAAGGACACCTTGTCGAAGCGGACCTCGCCGTCGCGCACCGCCAGCGCCCCGGCGCCCGGCGCGTCGGTGAGCGCGATGGGCTGCGTGAAGGTCGAGATGCCGTCGCGGATGGTGCCAACGTTCTCGAAGAGCGCCGAGACCTCCCACATGATCCACTGCGCCATGCCGTGCAGGCGCAGCACGAGGCCGATGCCGACCGCGACCGCGCCGACCGACACGAGGCCGTTGACCCACAGGCCGATGCCCATCGCGCCGACGCCGAAGAGCAGCAGCGAGTTGAGGAACAGAAGGCAGACGAAGAACTGGGTGATGAGACGCCCCTGCCCGTAGACGGGCTTCAGGAACAGCCGCATCGCATCCTTGGCGTAGGTCACCTCGCGCGGGGTGTGGGCGAAGAGCTTCACGGTGCCGATATTGGCGTAGGCGTCGACGATGCGGCCGGTCATCTCGGCGCGCGCGTCGGCCTGCCGCTCGGCGACGGCTCCCAGACGCGGGATGAAGTATCGCAGCATCGCGACGTAGAGCACCAGCCAGCCGACGAAGGGCAGCATCAGCCGCCAGTCCGCGGCGGCGAGCAGCACGATGATGCCGGTGAAGTAGACCGCGACGTAGAGGAATACGTCGATCGACTTCATGATCGTCTCGCGCACGGCAAGCGCGGTCTGCATCAGCTTGGTCGAGACGCGGCCGGCGAACTCGTCCTGGAAGAAGCCGAGCGACTGGTCGAGGAGCCAGTTGTGCGCCGTCCAGCGGAAGCGCATCGGAAGATTGCCGAACAGCGCCTGGAACGAAATCAGCGATTCGAAGAGCGCTAGCCCCGGCAGGACGACGAGGATCACCGCGGCCATCGCGGCGAGGCGCCAACCCTCGTCGGCAAGGAAGGTCTCGGGGTTGGCGGCCGAGAGCCAGTCGACGATCGAGCCGAGGAAACCGAAGAGCGAGACCTCGATGACCGCGATCACGCCGGAGAGGACGGCCATGCCGACGAGCAGCCAGCGCACCGGCCGCGCGTAGTGCCAGACGAACGGCCAGAACGTGGCGGGAGGGCTCCCGGCCGGGCCCGCGGGAAACGGGTCGACGAGCTTTTCGAAGGTGGCGAACATGGGCATTTCCGTCCGGCGCATCGGGCCAGCGACACGCACAACGCCCGGTTCGTCTCAAGTGTCGCCAGCATATAGGCAGGTTGACTGCAATTTCACGAAACGGAGCGTTTTCAGCGGCGCGCGGCTTGGCTATCGGGAAGCGATGCAGCTGTCCATCGCCCTCTACCAGCCCGACATCGCCGGCAACGCCGGGACGATCCTGCGCCTCGGGGCCTGCCTCGGCCTCGACGTCGAGATCATCGAACCGGCCGGGTTCGACCTGTCGGACCGGGCGCTGAAGCGGGCGGGCATGGACTATCTCGCGATGGCGCGGCTCATCCGCCACGTCGATTTTTCGGCCTTCGAAGCGGCCCGGCGTGCGGCGGGACGCCGGCTCGTGCTCCTGACGACGAAGGCGGACATGGCCTATTGCGACGTCACGTTCCGGGACGACGACGTTCTTCTCTTCGGACGCGAGAGCGCGGGCGTGCCGTATGCCGTTCACGATCTTGCCGATATCCGCACGACGATCCCGATGAAGGCGGGGGCGCGCTCCCTGAACCTTGCGGTCAGCGCGGCAATGGTCGCAGGCGAGGCGCTGCGGCAGCTGCGATGGAAGGGGACGCCATGATCTTCGACGAACCGCGGGTCGGAACGGGCGCCGCGATCCTGCGCGAGGGCCGACTGCTCCTGATCCGGCGACGCCGGGCGCCCGAGGCCGGCGCCTGGGGCCTGCCGGGCGGCAAGGTCGATCTCTTCGAGACTGCGGCCGATGCCGCCGCGCGCGAAGTCCTGGAGGAAACGGGGCTACGGATCCGTGCGTGCACCCTTCTCTGCGTCGTCGACCAGATCGACCGCGACGCTGGTCATCACTGGTTCGCGCCCGTCTACGTCGTGGAGGATGCGATGGGCGAGCCGGCGATCCGGGAACCGGAAAAGCACGACGGGCTCGACTGGTTCGCGCTCAACGCCCTGCCGAAGCCGCTGACCGCGCCGACGCGGGGCGCCCTGCCCTACCTGAGGGCGCGGATCAGTCGGCGCTCGGAAGACGGCGCATCGTGAACTCGACCTCGTCGCCGGGCAGAAGGCGCCAGCTCTCGACCTGCGTCCAGTAGGCGGCCTTGGGATAGCGGGCGAACCACTCGCGCGCCTTGGAGCGGGCTTCCGGGCGCGGCAGCGTGAAGGTCTCGCGCACGAAGCTGTCGCGCGGGGCCTCCTGACGCCGCGCGCGCAACTGCCGGCGCAGGCCGTCGAGAGGGGGCGGGGGAAGCGGGGCCATCGAACCGTCTCGCTCCTGTTTCGGCGGGCTCCTGTCGCTTTCGAATATAGGCCTTCGGCCACGTGAATTCGAGTCGGATCGGCGGGCCGGCCCCGAACGGATCGCTTCCGAAACGCTCGCGCAACTGCTAGCCAAGACAGGCAAGCCCGGGCTCATCGATTCCGGCCGGGCCGGAAGGATCGTCGCGCGCCATGGAACGTCCCGAACTGCCGCAGGGCCTGCCGGAGAACCTCGACGCCAAGAAGGACGAGGCGAAGGCCTGGTTCGAGGCGTTGCGCGACCGGCTCTGCCAGGCCTTCGAGACGCTGGAGGACGAGTTCGGCTCCGACGAGACGCTGCCCGCCGGCCGCTTCGAGCGCACGCCCTGGACGCGCGGCGAGAACGGTGGCGGCGGCACCATGTCGATGCTGCAGAACGGACGCGTCTTCGAGAAGGCAGGCATCCACACCTCCACCGTCTATGGCGAGCTGTCGGAGGATTTTGCCGCCCAGATCCCGGGCGCTGGCAGCGACCGCAGCTTCTGGGCCTCGGGCATCTCGCTGATCGCCCACACGCGCAATCCGAACGTGCCGGCCGTGCACATGAACACGCGCATGGTGGTGACGACCGGGCAGTGGTTCGGCGGCGGCGCCGACCTCACCCCGATGCTGGACGCGCGGCGCACCGACGAGGACCCCGACACGCGCGCCTTCCACAAGGCGCTGCAGTTCGTCTGCGACCGGCACGCGGGCGTCGCGAGCTACGAGCGGTACAAGACGTGGTGCGACGAGTACTTCTATCTGCCGCACCGCAAGGAGCCGCGCGGCGTCGGCGGCATCTTCTACGATTGGCTTCATTCGCCGGAAGAGGCCGGGGGCTGGGACGCCGACTTCGCCTTCACGCGCGACGTCGGGAAGGCGTTCCTCGTGGTGTATCCGCATCTCGTGCGCCAGAACGCCGGCACGCCCTGGACCGAGGAACAGCGCGAGGAGCAGCTCGTGCGGCGCGGACGCTATGTCGAGTACAACCTCCTCTACGACCGCGGCACCTTGTTCGGACTGAAGACGGGCGGCAACGTCGCCTCCATCCTGTCCTCGCTGCCGCCACTGGTAAAGTGGCCCTGACCGCGCCCCCGCGCGGCGAATTTCTCCCCTGATGCCGCTCGCCGGCAGGGGTTTCCAGCGCTAGTTCCAATGTGCGGACAAGAATTGGTTAAATTGCCAACAACGTCCTGTTCACACCGCGATCGCTCCTGATAAGGTCCGTGTATCCCGCCCCGTCCCGAGCGACGGACGGGTGCTCGCAGGACCGAGGACATCCGCGAACAGACGTGCATTCCGACCGCATGGTTTCGAAGGGCAGGCGGCACGCGCATTCGCGCGGCCGAAGGATCGACCAGGGAGGACTGTGATGTATGAACTCAATTGCCACGGTGTCATTCCAGGCTGCGAGCGCGTGATCCGCGCTGATTCGCAGGCGGAAGTGATGCGTCGCGCCGTGATGCAGGCCAAGCAGCTGGGCGTCGAGACGATCACCCAGCGTCTGATGGACGCGATCCGCGACGGTATGCACGAGAGCGTCAAGCACTGACGCGCCCGGCCGAGAGGCGCTGACGGGAACGTTCCGGGCGCGGCTTCATTGATGGATGGAGCCGCGCTTTTTCGTTCGGTTCAGACGAGCTTCAACAAGGCCTCGCGCTCGAGCACGAAGCCGCTTTCCGCATAGGCGCGTTTCAGGCGGTCCAGCGTGCGCCCGATCTCCGGGCCCGGCGCGACGCCGGCCGCCGCCAGATCGTGCCCCGTCAGGGGGAAGGCGGGCGGCTCGAACGACGTGGCGGCCTCGAACCGCGCTGCCAGTCGCGCGACGCCGGCGAGGCGTTCGGGATCACCTGCGGCCGCGGTGCGCTCGGCGCTGAGCGCCAGCGCCAGACGGTCGGCGAGTGCGGTGCGATCGCCGAGATACAGCCGGGCGCGGAAGGCGGCGTCGCTTTCCGTGGGAGGCGCCTCGCTCATCGCCCAGGCGACGAGCCGGTCGCGATCGGCGTTGGACAGGCGCAGACGGCCGGCCATCTCGCGCAGCCGCGTGGCGTCCGGCGGCACGATCGCCTCGAGGCGGCGGACCGGGTCGGGTGCCCAGCCGTAGAGCGCCTCTGTCCCGACAAGCCCGTGGATCGCGTCGATGCCCCACTTCTCCGATTCCGGCAGCACGCGGCTGAGAACGCCGGCCTGACGCATCCATAGGAGCGCGCGGGCGGGATCGGGCGCCGCCAGGAGCTTTCGCAACTCGCCCCAGACCCGCTCGGAGGACAGGCGATCGAGCCCCTCCTTGAGGCGCGAGGCGGCTCGCAGGCCGTCGCCGTCCGGCCGGCCGCGCCCGTACCAGGCGAAGAACCGAAAGAAGCGCAGGATGCGAAGATAATCCTCCTCGATCCGCTGGCTGGCCTCCCCGATGAACCGAAGTGTGCCGCTGCCGATGTCGGCAAGGCCGCCGGCGAGATCGAGGATCTCGCCATCGGCGTCGCAGTAGAGAGCGTTGATCGTGAAGTCGCGCCGGGCGGCATCCTCGGCCCAGTCGCGCCCGAACAGGACCTTGGCATGACGCCCGTCGGTCTCGACGTCGCGGCGGAGCGTCGTCACCTCGAAGGGCCGCCCGTGCGCCAACACGGTCACGGTGCCATGCTCGATGCCGGTCGGCACCGCCTTCAGACCAGCCACCTCGACGCGGGCGATGGTCTCGGCCGGCAGCGTCGTGGTGGCGACGTCGACGTCGGTGATCGGGCGCCCCATCAGCGTGTTGCGGATCGCACCACCCACCACCCGCGCCTCCTCGCCGCCTGCCGACAGGCAGGCCAGGATGGTCTGGAGGGCGGGGTCGCGGAGCCAGTCCGCCTCGATGCGCGTCATGATGCGTAGAGCCTTTCATACAGCGTGCGCAGGATGCCCGCCGTCACGCCCCAGATATACCGATCCCCGAACGGCATCGTGTAGAAGTATCGCGGCTTGCCCTGCCAGACCCGGCTGCCCCTGGCGTGGTTCGCCGCGTTCATCAGGAAGCCGAGCGGCACCTCGAAGGCGTCGGCAACCTCCGAAGGGTCCGGCCGCGGCACGAAGCCGGGATCGACGATCCCGACGACCGGCGTGATGCGAAATCCCGTCGTCGTGCGGTAGCGCGGCAGGCGGCCGATCACCTCGACCAGTCCGGGGTCGAGCCCGACCTCTTCGCGCGCCTCGCGCAGCGCCGCCGCCTCGACCGACGCATCGGCGGGGTCGACCGAGCCGCCGGGAAAGGCGATCTGGCCGGAGTGTTTCCGAAGGTGCGCCGCGCGTGTCGTCAGGATCACTCCCGCCGCGCCCGGCCGGTCGACCACCGGCACCAGCACCGCCGCCTCGCGCGCGCTCGCGCCGCCGGACAGCTGCTCCCAGTCCGGGTTCAGCACATGGTCGCCGGTGTCGTGCTCCAGCGCATCGAGACCACGGGCCGTCAGGCGCGCGCGAAGGTCCGCGGCGTCGAAGCGCGCCTCAGCCATCGAGAGCCGAGGGTGCCAGCGGAACGGGAAACCAGCTGGAACCCGACGCGATGCCGGCCTCGCCGTCGCGCTCTTCGATGCGCTGGGCGAGGTCGAAGGCCAGCGCGCGCGTCAGCCGCGCCTCGAGGCTACCGCGCACGCGAAGGTAGGGCCGGAACGCATCGCCCGCCGCATCCGCAAAGCGCAAGGGATGCGCGTCGTCGGCCTCCACGACGTCGCCCATGTTGGTGCGAAAGCGCAGCCGGCCCGCCTCGTCGCTCATCTCGACCGCCACGAAGGGCGCGTCGGCCACGCGGATCGTCAGCTTCTCGGCCGGCGTGACCAGCACGAAGGACCCGTCCGCCTCGCGCCGCAGGACGCTCGAGAACAGCCGGGCGAGCGCCGGGCGGTCGATCGGCGAGCCCTGATAGGACCATCCGCCGTTCTCGTCGATCGCCATGTCGATCTCGCCGCAATGGGGCGGATTCCACGCCTCGACCGGCGGGGCGGAGCGGCCGGCGCGCTCGGCGCGCGACACCAGCGCCTCCAGCGAGACCGATGCCGAACTTGTGTCCTCTGACTGAGGCATGATGCAACGTTCCCAAGGGCCGCCGCCCCTTGCCGGGCGGCATCCCGTCTTATTTTGGCCGGGCTTGGCCGTCACCAAATAGTCGCGCATCCCAGCGCTTGCCAGACGATCGCCGCCTCGATTCTATGCGGCTTCCTCCAGTCGTCGGCCGTTCCGACACGACTCATCGAAGGGCCCCGCAGGATGACGATACGCGCCAACACGGAGCCGACCCTCGACGCGCACGCCATGGTGGCCGAGGCCGAACGCGCGCTGGCCGACATCGCGAAGGCGCGCGAATCCGTCGCCCGCGTGATCTTCGGCCAGGAAAGCGTCGTCGAACAGACGCTGGTGGCGATCCTGGCCGGCGGCCATGCGCTGCTCGTCGGCGTGCCGGGCCTTGCCAAGACCAAGCTCGTGGAGACGCTCGGGACCGTGCTCGGTCTCGATGCGCGCCGCGTCCAGTTCACGCCCGACCTGATGCCCTCCGATATCGTCGGCACCGAGGTCATGGACCAGGACGAGACGGGCCGACGCTCCTTCCGCTTCGTGCGCGGCCCGGTCTTCGCCCAGCTTCTGATGGCGGACGAGATCAACCGCGCCAGCCCGCGGACACAGTCCGCGCTCCTCCAGTCGATGCAGGAATACCACGTGACGGTGGCCGGCGAGCGCCACGACCTGCCCGCGCCCTTCCACGTGCTGGCGACCCAGAATCCGCTGGAGCAGGAGGGCACCTATCCCCTGCCCGAAGCCCAGCTCGACCGCTTCCTGTGCCAGGTCGACGTGCATTACCCCTCGATCGAGGCTGAGCGCCGCATTCTCCTCGCGACCACCGGCGTCGCCGAAGACAAGGCCGTCGCCGTGATGAGCGCGGAGCGCCTGCGCGAGATCCAGATGCTGGCGCGCCGCATGCCGGTACCCGAGAGCGTCGTCGAGGCGATCCTGTCGCTCGTGCGCTCGGCACGTCCCGGCCAGGGCTCGTCGGAGGCCGACACGCATGTCGCCTGGGGTCCTGGCCCGCGCGCCAGCCAGGCGATGATGGCCTGCGTGCGCGCCCGCGCGCTCTACGAAGGGCGGCTCGCCCCCTCGATCGACGACGTTCGCGCGCTCGCCGAGCCGATCCTCCAGCACCGCATGGCGCTGAACTTCGCCGCGCGCGCCGAAGGCATCGGCGTGCGCGAGGTGATCGCCCGTCTGGCCCGGCAGGCCGGCTGACCGGATGGCGGCCATCGGGCGCATCACCGACGCTGTGACCGGTGGCGAGGCGCTGCATCGCGCCCGCCAGCGCGCGGCGCTCCTGCCGGATCTTCTCGTCGAGGCGCGGCGCGTGTCGGCCTCCGTCGCCACCGGCTGGCACGGCCGGCGGCGGCGCGGCACGGGCGAGAACTTCTGGCAGTTCCGCCCCTTCGTCGACGGCGAGCAGGTCTCGCGCATCGACTGGCGCCGCTCCGCTCGCGACGACAACGTCTACCTGCGAGACCGCGAGTGGGAGGCGGCGCAGACCGTCTGGCTGTGGGCCGACCCCTCCGCGTCGATGCTCTACCAGAGCAGCGCCGGTCTCGTGTCGAAGGAAAGCCGCGCGCTGGTGCTGGTGCTGGCGCTGGCCGAGCTTCTGGCACGCTCCGGCGAGCGGATCGGCTACCCCGACGTGCTGGCACCGGTTTCGGCGCGCAATGCCGCCGAGCGCATCGCGGCGGCCCTCCAGACCAATCGTCCGGCCGGGGGCTTTCCCGCGACGGACCGGCTCAAGCGCTTTTCCGAGATCGTCCTCGTCGGCGATTTTCTCGACCCGATCGACGACCTCGTCGAGCGGATCGATCGTCTCGCCAAGCAGGGTGTGCGCGGCCACATCGTCCAGGTGGCCGATCCCGCCGAGGTCGCCTTTCCCTATTCCGGCCGCACCGAGTTTCAGGACCCCGAGACCGGTGCCAAGCTCACGGCCGGGCGCGCCGAAGCCTTGCGCGATCTCTATCGCGACGCGTTCGAGGCGCGGCGGCAGGTGCTCGGCGAGCATTGCCGGCGGCTCGGCTGGAGCCACGTCTTCCACGCCACCGACCGCCTGGCGTCCGAACCCCTCGTCGCGGTCCACGGCCATCTCAGTGGTCAGCCGCAAAGCATGAAGGCGCGCGCCTGATGGGAGCCTTGTCCTTCGGCGCGCCGCTGGTGCTCGCCGGGCTTCTCGCCCTGCCTGCGATCTGGTGGCTGCTGCGCCTCACCCCGCCGCGTCCGCAGACCGAGACCTTCCCGCCGCTCCGCATCCTGGAGCGTGTCCTGCGCCGCGAGGAAACGCCGGCACGCAGCCCCTGGTGGCTGACGCTCCTGCGACTGCTCTTGGCGGCCCTCGTCATCCTCGCGCTCGCCGCACCGATCCTCAACCCGCGCGAGAGCGCGCTCTCGGGCAACGGCCCCGTCGTCGTGATGCTCGACAACGGCTGGGCGAGCGCGCGCGACTGGGACAACCGGCGCGCGGCGGCGGAAGACCTGATCCGCGAGGCGGGCGAGGCCGGGCGGCCGGTGTCGCTGGTGCTGACCGCCGACGACGCCGGCAACGACCCGGCGCCGGTGGAAGCGGCGACGGCGCTGGAGCGGATGGCGGCCGCCGAGCCGCGCCCGATTGCGCCCGACCGCGCGGCCGCCGCGACGCGCCTATCCGCCGTGCTCGGGGGCCAAGGGGGCGCCAGCTTCGCCTATCTCAGCGACGGGCTCGACGGCGGCGGCATGGCGGCGGCGGCCGAGGCGCTGCGCGCCCTCGCGCCCTCGCAGGCGATCCTCTACGCCCCGCCTGTCGGCACGCTCGCGGGCCTCACCCGCGCCGAGAACGCGACGGATGCACTGGTCGTGCAGGCCGTTCGCCCCGAAGGCGAGGCGGGACCGGCGACCTACCAGCTTCGTGCGCTCGACGCGCAGGAGCGCGAGATCGGCCGCGCGCCGCTCGCCTTCGCCGCCGGATCGACGACGGCCGAGGCCCGTTTCGCCATCCCGGTCGAACTGCGCAACGACGTCGCGCGGATCGAGCGCGACGGCCTGAACGACGCGGCCTCGGTTCGCCTCGTCGACGACAGCTTCCAGCGCCGCCGCGTCGCGCTGGTCTCCGGCGAGGCGGCCGACCTCGCCCAGCCGCTGCTCTCGCCGCTCTACT
>NZ_CAJYIU010000076.1 GCF_913775355.1 uncultured Aureimonas sp. | reverse complement strand
TCGACGGCCTTCAAGCTGATCGGCCCGAACCACAAGATCGTCATCACGGCCTTCGAGGACCCGAAGATCGGGGGCATCAGTTGCTACGTGGCCCGCCCTCGGACGGGCGGCCTCAGGGGCGCGGTCGGCTTGGCCGAGGATCCGTCCATCGCCAGCGTTTCCTGCGTCCAGACGGGGCCCGTGGTCTACAACGACACGATCAGCGGGGACGAGGAAGGGGAGCAGGTCTTCGACGAGAGCCGCTCCCTGGTCTTCAAGTCACTGGAGATCGACCGCCTGTTCGACAAGGCGAACGGCAGCCTCGTCTATGTCGCGCGGACGACCCGGTTGATCGACGGCTCGCCGGACACCTCGCTCTCGGTCGTCGCGCCGATGGCTTGGAACGGCACGCAGCCGGCCACACCGATGGTTCGCTGATCCGACATCCACGGTCGGACGCGGATTGATTCTCCGGACCCGAGCGGACCACCAACCGTGCGACCATCATCGCCGTCGCTGCATTCATAAACGCGACCGGCGCCTCTTCGCTCACCCTACCGTCTTCGACACCTCTGCCTCGCCGTCGAGATACTCCTTCACGTAGAACATCCTGCCGAGACGCAGGGCGACGGCCGCGAGCGGCGTGGCGAGGCCCAGCCCGAGGATGCCGAACAAGACGCCGAAGAGGAGCTGCACGGAGATCGTCAGCGCCGGGGGAAGCGACACGGACTCCTGCTGGACCTGCGGGGTGATCAGGTAGCTCTCGATCGTCTGGACGGCGACGTAGAGGCCGATCACCCATAAAGCCGTGCCGGGTCCGCTGGAGAGACCCAAGAGGACCGCGGGCAGGGCCGCCAGCACCGGGCCGATGTTTGGGATGAACGTCAGCAGGGCCGCCAGAACCGCGAGAAGCGGTGCCAGGGGCACGCCGAGCGCCCAGAGGCCGAGCCCGGTCAGGACTCCGACCACGGACATCGAGACGAACTGGGCGCGGAGCCAGCCGCGCAGCGCAACCCCCGCCTCGTCGATCATCGACCGGAACTTCGGGCGCTGCGAGGGAGCGACGAGCGCTGTTGTCCCTCCCACGTAGGTCCTTGGCGAGACCGCGCCGTAGAGGCCGATGAAGACGATCACGACGACGTTGCCGAACGCTCCGAGCGTCGAGGAGAAGGCCGCCGTGGCGCTCTCGCCGGAGGGGGCCAGCGAACTCGGGTCCAGCGAGTCGATCGTCTTGGCGACCCAAGGGTGTCCGTCGACGTACCCACGGGCGGTCGACACGGCGCCCGGTAGCTTGTCCCAGAACTCCTGTACCTGCGCTGCAAGCGCCGCCCCGGCTAGCCCGAAGAACAGGAGCGTGCCGACCGCCAGAGCGACGGCGAAAATCGCGAGGCCATAGCCGCCGCGGATGTTCAGCTTGCGCGCGATCCATTCGCCGCCGCCGCGCAGAAACACCGCCATGAGGATCCCGGCAAACACCACCAGCAGGACGTCGGGCGCCGTCCACAGGACGATTAGGAAGGCGACGGCCAGAACGGCGACGGCAACGGCTCTACGGGACATCGACGCTCACTCGAATACGGGACAAGAGAAGGGGAGCAGCGGCTGACGAAAGCCGCCGATCCGACCGGACCGACACCCGATGCTGGAGCGACAACGGAACGGAATGTCGCATGTTCCGGTTCGGCGCACTGACTGTAGGGGAGGCTTCGAGATGGGTGTGGGGAACGTCGCGCGGCAGGGCATCGGCGCGGTTGCGGGGATCTGGGACGATGCCCGATACCATGCGAAGCTCCGGCTGGGACTGGTCTCTCCGCCGATCCTGTTGCCGTACCGTGGCTACGCCTCCGGGGGACGCGTTCGCTTCGGCGGACGGGGCGTCGAGGACGAGGGGGTCGTCGGCGCCGAGCGTTCCCGTTCGCGCTGGACGCAGCTCTGGCGGACGTTCCGCCGCTACGAGACCGACGAGATCCGGGACGCGGTCGTCGAGTGGCGGGTGGGCGACGTTCGCGGCACGGCCGTCACCGACAAGCAGGGCTTCTTCGCGATCGAGACTGCCGTCGATACGGCGTCTGTCGAAGGGCCGTGGCTCACCGCGGAACTCATCCTGCGCTCGGCGCCCGGCTTCCGGTTCGAGCCGATGCGACGGGAGCTGTTCGTTCGTGTCGTCGGGACGGATGCCGAGTTCGGCATCGTCTCCGACCTCGACGACACGCTTGTCGAGACGGGCGCGCAGAACTTCCTCAAGCACCTGCGAACCGTTGCCCCGAACTCCGCCGAGGGGCGGGTCGCGTTCCCGGGCGTTGCGTTCCTGTTCCGCGCGCTGGCCTCCGGGCGCACGGGCCCGAACACGAACCCCGTCTTCTACGTCTCGTCGAGCCCGTGGAACCTCCACGAGCTGTTCGAGGACTTCATGGAATTGCGGGGGATCCCGCACGGGCCGATGTTCCTGAAGGATTTCGGGCTGAACAAGACCCAGTGGCTGACGGGCAGCCACCGCACCCACAAGCTCGCCGCCATCGACCGGATCCTGGACGCGTACCCGGGCCGTTTCGTCCTCGTCGGGGACACCGGGCAGAGCGACGCCGCGATCTACGCCGAGACCGTCCGCACGCATTCCGGCCGCATCCTCGCAGTCTACCTGCGTGACGTCTCGCCCGGCGGTTTCCGGTCCGGGGTGCGGGAAGCCATGGAGGCGATCGGCGCTGCCGGGGTATCCGTCACGACGGGACAGACGCTCGAACCCGCTGCGCGGCATGCCGAGGACGCCGGACTGGTTCCGTCCGGTACCGTCGATCGCATGGCCGACGAGGTTGCCCGGGACTTTGAACGCAGAGCCCCCAGACCCGGCTTTGCATGATGCCGAAGCCTGGCGCTCGGAGCTCCCGACGTGCGTGTCCGGGGTTGCAGCGACGGCATGCTGGCCGCGGAACGCGTTCCTGTGCCTCAGCGTCTGGCAGACAGGCGCGGCGGCACGCTGGCAGCGGTCGCCAAGCCGCTGTCCGCGCTGAGGACGGTTGGGATCTCGATCGTTTGAAAGGAGCGGCTAGGTGCTCCGGCCGCGCGGAAATTCATATCGATCCTTTATGCGGTTCGACCGACATTCCGCTCATCGAAACAACGGGAGCAAGCTCCTTCGATGAGTGCCGCATTCTCCGGCGTGGTGACCTCACTGATCACGCCGTTCAAGTCCAGCTTCGACGCCGACGTCGGCATGTCGTCCGAGGTGGACACGTTCCGCGTCGCCGCGCTGACGCGCTGGCAGGCTCGCAGCGGCGTCTCGGCCGTGGCCCTCGCCGGCTGGGCCGGCGAGGGATCCACCCTCGAGCGCGCCGAGCGGATCGCCCTGGTCGAGGCCGCCGCGTCGGCCAAGGGCCGGATGTCCGTCCTAGCCCATGTCGGGACGCCGAGCACTGCGAAGTCCATCGCGCTTGCGTTGGACGCCGAGGCGGCCGGCGCCGACGGCCTCGTCGTGGTCATGCCGTTCTACAACAAGCCCTCGTTCGCCGGGATCCGCGCGCATGTCGAGGCCGTCGCGGCCGCGACCGGGCTGCCGCTGTTCCTCGAGTTCGACGAGGCCGCGACCAAGGTCCACCTCACCTCCTGCCAGATGGCCGAGCTGACGGAGGTCGCGAACGTCGCGGCGATCGTCGACCACTCCGCCAACCCGCTGCACGTCGAGTGCATGTCGAGGGCCCGCGACGGCGTCGCCTTTCTCGCGGGACACGAACCTACGGCCGCTGCAAGCGGCCTTCTCGGGGCGGACGGGCTGTTCAGCGCGGTCGCGAACGTCGCGCCGACGTTGGTCGTCGGCCTGTGGGACGCGATCCGCGGCAACGACGGCGTCCTCGCGCGGGAATTCCAGTCCCGCCTGCGTCCGCTCGTCGACCTCGTCGAGGTGGAGGGCGTGGCGGCCCTCAAGGAACTGCTCCACGAAAGCGTCGGCTGCGAGACGACCGTGCGGATGCCGCTCCATGCGCTCTGCAAGGACGCGCGCCGGCAGGCAGCGTCCGTCAGCGACGCGATCGAGGCCGTGCCGCCGCGCGTTCCCGTTGCGCATGCGTTCGCCGAGGAGGCCGTTCGATGAGCGCGGCTTCGAAGGTCGAACCGGACCCGCTGGCGTTCTCGCTGCGTCCCGACGGGCACGGCAACTGGATCGTCGAGGGGCCATGCAACTGCTGCGGCGGCATCTTCGTGTCACGCGAGGCGGCGCTGGACTTCGCGCGGCGGGAACGACGGGCGCTGGACGAGGTGGCCCGGCACGTCTGCTACGGGCCAGCCGCCGACGCGGAGGCTGCTGCCGTCCCCACTATCCGGCTGGTGCCGCGGTGAACCGGGCGATCGAGAGCGTGTGATCTGACCCATAAGCTGAGCGTTTAGATACAAAAGTTGCGCTTCCAACAGGCCTCAGCCGGCCAGTTGAAGCGATACGTTGGCGGCGAGGCCGGCTCTTCTCACTCTCGGATAGTGGTTCGCCGCGAGGTGCTGGCGGACCGCTCGCCCCGCTCGTCTCTGAAGACGCAATCCCTATTGCTCCATCGACGAGTGCAGCGAGTCCTGAACTCCCGGAGGGTCGGTCTCTAACTGAATCCTGTCGTCTATGGGCCGCGTGCCGCTGCGCCATTATCGGGGCCGTATGGGCTTCGCGATGGACCCCTCCGCCGTAAGCCGTCATTCTCGAGCTTGGCCACCGCGGTGAACACGACGCCTTCCCTGCGGTAGTCGATCTCCGCCGATCCCTCGATCTCGATCGCGAGGACCCGCTGGATGAGCTGGGTCCCGAAGCTGGTCTCCGTCGGCGGTGAGACGGGCGGCCCCCCGCTCTCCGTCCAGACGACCTCGAGATCCCGAGCCACCTTCCCACGACGGACCGACCAGCGGATCTCGACGACGCCGGCCTCGTTCGACAGGGCGCCGTACTTCGTCGCGTTCGTCGCGAGTTCGTGCAGGGCGAGCGCGAACGCGGAGACGGCAGCAGGGGGGAGCGTGACCGCGGGGCCCGACACATGGAACCGTTCGGCGTCCTCGACACCGAACGGTGCGAGTGTATGAGTGACGAGGTCGTCCATGGCCGCGCTTCGGAAGTCTTCCTTGAGGAGGAGATCGTTGGCCGTGGCCATGGCCTGGATGCGGCTGGTCAGCGTCCGGCCGGCCTCGTCCAGCGACTTCGCCCGGCGCAGGGTCTGCGAGACCACCGCCCGCAAGGACGTCAGCGTGTTCTTGACCCGGTGCCCCATCTCTCGGGCAAGCAGCGCGCGGTGGCTCTGGACCCGACGACGGTCGGTTATGTCCTGCGTGGTTCCCGTGATGAGGAGCGGCGACCCGTCGGCACGGTAGTGAGCCTGCCCACGGATCTGGACCCAGCGCTCCTCGCCGGACGGCAGGACGAGGCGGTACTCCGCATCGAGAAGGGTGCCCTCCGCGATCGCCCTCTCCATCGCCTCTTTCTGGAGCGCGCGATCGTCCGGGTGAATCGTCTCCCGCAACTCCTCAAGGCTCAGGGGATCGTCGGGGGCCCGTCCGCAGATGGCCTTGCAGCCGTCGGATGCGGTCAGCCACCCTGTGTCGAGATTGACGCTCCAGCTTCCGAGGCGGCCCGCTTCGAGGGCAAGCCGAAGGCGCTCCTCGCTGGCCTGGAGCTCGGCGCTCCGCAGGGCGACCTCCGCTTCCAGTTCGTCCCGGTCCCGTTGGAGGAGGACAAGACGCTCGCGTTCGAGCGTCACGTCGAACTGGGAGGCGAAGAAGTAGGTCAGCTCGCCGTCGACGCCGAACACCGGGGAGACCAGCAGCCTGTTCCAGAACGTCGTGCCGTCCTTCTTGTAGTTCAGAAGCTCCAGCTCGATCGGAACCCGCGCCTCGATGGCCGCCCGCAGGCGGGCAACGTCGGTGCGGTCAGTCGCCGGTCCTTGGAGGAAGCGGCAATTGCGGCCCAGGATCTCGTCGCGGCCGAAACCCGTCAGCCTGGCGAAGGCGGCGTTGGCGAAGACGATCGGGTTGTCGGGTTGCCGCGGATCGGTGATCAGCATCGGCATGCGGGTCGCCCGCACCGCGGACGAGAACGGGTCGGGGCCGGACCCGGACCGCTGCATCTCCCCGATGATTCGAGCCTCTTCCCTGAAATCCCGCAACGACCCTGGCCCCAGTCAACCTCAACGTTCCCCAACGATGTCTATAGCGCGGCTCGCCGATCCTTCGATAGCCGAAGCGGGATGACAGGTTGACGACGGGTATCGCCGGACGTGCAGACGTGCATGCCGCCCCTCCGGCCCGTTCCGCGCGGATGCCCCTCAGCCCGAATGGACGCGTCGGGTTCGCGGGTCGAATGCCCGCACCACCGGTAGCACGTCGAAAGTCGTGGTCAGGGGTTCGCCTCATCCGGCACCGGGATCGCCAGGGCGACCTGGATGCCGCCGTCCTGCCAGTCGACCCGCAGTTCCGCGCCGAGTTGCGTCGCCAGTGCGTCGAGCATGCGGAGACCGACCCCGGAACGCATGGGAGCCTCGACGGCGCGGAAGCAGCGCTCGTGCCACTCGAGGACGACGCCCCCGCCGCCGCGACGCCACGTCACGTCCAACCCTCCCGTCGGTTCCGACAAGGCGCCGTGGCGAAGGGCGTTGGACGTGAGCTCGTGGAGCGCGAGGGCCAGCGGCTGCACGAGCTGGGCCTGGATCCGGACCGGGTCGCCATGGGTCCAGACCTGCCGCCTCGCAACTGCGGGAAGGCTTCCCGCGACGAGAGCCGACAGATCTACGGACCGCCACCGAGACTCCGCAAGAAGGCGGTGCGCCGAGGCGAGGGCCTGGACGTGACCACGTATCGCGGAGGAGAAGCTCTCGGGGTCCTTGGCGTCCCCGAGGCTGACGAAGCTCTGCACGAGGGCGAGCGCATTCATGGCCCGGTGGTCGACCTCTTTCAGGAGCAGGTGCTCGGCCTGCTCGAGGCGCTCGGCCTTGCGCAGGGCGGTGACGTCCTTCTGGGAGGCGAAGTAGTAGAGCAGCTCGCCGCCCTCGCCTGTCACGCGGCTCACGGCGAGCTGGTTGCGGAACGTGCTGCCGTCCCGGCGGTAGTTGGGGACCTCCAGCTCGAAGTGCTCCGCCCCCGATGCGAGCGCCTCACGTATGGCGTCGACGTCGTCCGGGTCGGTCTCCGGGCCCTGGAGAAAGCGGCAGTTGCGGCCGATGACCTCGGCGGCGGTGTAGCCGGTCAGCTCGAGGAACGCGGCGTTGGCCATGACGATGGGATTGTCGGTCTGCTGCGGGTCAGTGATGATCATCGGCATGCGGGTGCGCTCCACGGCAACGAGGGCGAGCTCCCGTCGGTCTGCGAGCACGGCACCCTCGGCTGCCACCGGATCGTCGCCGACGAACGAGCGTCCGTTCTTTGTCTCGTCCATCGACACCCCGCGGGGCACGCATACACACAGGCACGGCCACCGTGCGACCAACTCCCAACCCGTCGATCCGATCCATCGACGGCCGGCGAAGACTTCAGTCGACGTGGTAGACCCGATGCATGACGGTGTCGAAGTGCTCCTCATGGCCGCCTCGCCGACGCGTCTGTTCCAGCGTGAAGGGCAATGTTGAATTGGAGGCTGATAGACCGCTTCCGTCCCGGTTTCCGCCGCCAATACCCAGCACAGACACCGTGGCTCGGTCCCTCGGGGGAATTCGCAGACAGCGTCCCCGGTAGGAGGAGAGTTCATCCTCGCTCCTGCCACGTGACGGATGATTCTCGTGCCAGCGCCGCGAAGGAAAGTGAGAGAGTTCCCAGAACGCCGCTCACTCCGGGCGCCACCCACCGAGCACTGCCGCCGCCCACTCAGCCCAAGCCCAATGGAGCCCCTGCATGGATCTCCTGAACCGCCCGAAGCCAGGCGGGGAACTTCTCCGGATATTGACGTCGCAGGTCCTGATGTACCCACGCACGCTGTGGCATTGCGTACGTCACCCGACCCGCATTAGAGACCTTGCCGAGCGTGGGGGCGGCTCCGATGGCCGGGCGCTGCCTTACGGTCTCGTGGACCCGCCGGCCTTCCTCGTTCTCACGCTGTTCGTAGCCCATCTCGTCGATGTCAGCCCCGGGCTGACGGCATCGGACTTGAGGAGCGCCGTCGAGCGGGAATTCGACCCGTTCCTCCTTCGAGCCATGCTGTTCGGCCTGCTGCCGTTGATGTTGGCCGTTCAGCGCGTCCGCCGGACCGGGCGATTGCTGACGCTCGGGACGCTGCGCCAAGCCATGAACGGCCAATGCTACGCGGCTGCGCCCCTGGCCTTGGCGTTCGATTTCGCGATAACCGGACTGCGTCAGGCAACCGGCGCTGCCTGCGCCGTCTCCGGCATCCTGCTCGGCGCGGCGGTCGTCTGGTACCTTGCCGTGGAGGCGCATTGGTTCGCGTCCGGCCTGGATCCCGTCCGGGGAAACGCTTCGGTCCGCGTGCTATCGACCCTGCTTGCTGGAACCATGCTGATCGCCGCGATTGTCATGGCCTTGGCGACTGTCGCCGCGTCGTCCTGAGACATCCGACCGGGAGACCCTGGCGGAACGTGCTCGGGAGCGGACCCTCGCGCGGCCAAGGGCCGGCACGGACGATCTCGGCGCGGAACGGCGGCCGCAGCGGCCGGATCACTCCGCCCGGAGCGTCGCCTCCGTGCCGACGACGGCCCCGCCGCCGTCCGGTAGGGTCTCGACCGACGTGACCGTGCCGAGGCCGGGCCTCCTGACCCCGACCACGACCCGCACGAGGTCGTCCGAGGTCGAGAGGAACGCCTCGCCCCGGAACACGGAGACCAACACATAGTCGGACGCCTGCGGCGCGGCCCGCTTGATCGTCGCGGGCAACGGCACGGGGAGGTCGCCCGATCCCTCCGATGCCGTCGTTCCCCCGATGGCGGGCCCGTCCGGCGTAGCATGGACGACGATGCCGACGGTGGCTAGGAGGCCGACGGCCAGCATGGCCACCAACGCTCGGGGTTTCGTCCATGGGGAACGGGCGGATCCCCCCGCAGCCGGTTCGCTGTCGATGTCGTCGTCCATGGTTCGCTCCGCACTCCGATCTTCGCGCGACCAAGCGTGTGCACGATGTCTTGGAATCGTGT
>NZ_CAJYIU010000075.1 GCF_913775355.1 uncultured Aureimonas sp. | reverse complement strand
AGCCGTCCGGCGTCGCGTTCGCCGCCTGCACGAAAAGGCGAGAGAGGCGCTCCGGATGGCGGATCGCGATGTCGAGGCCGATGATGCCGCCGTCGCTCCAGCCGACCAGCGCGACCTGCGAAATGTGCAGCTGGTCGAGAAGCGCGAGGTAGTCGTCCGCCATCAGGTCGTAGGTGATGACGTCTTCGGTGCTGGTGGAGCGTCCCTGTCCGCGACTGTCCGCGACGATGACGCTGTGGTGCTCCGAAAGGGTCGCGAGTTGGGCGCGCCAGACGCGGCTGTCTGACAGGCCGCCGTGAATCATCAGGATCGGCGGCCCTTCTCCATAGACGCGGAAGAAGAGGTTGATGCCGTTGACCTCGGCAAAGCCGGTCTGAAGCGGAATAGGTTCGTCGAAGCCGCGGCTGCGCGGTTCGTCCGCCGGAAAGGCGGAGAGCGTGAGGACGGCGAGAACTGCCGAAAGAATGGGACGCCGCATGACGAACCGCTCGCTGGGCCGCCTTGGTGAGGTTACCGGCTGCCTTCAGATCAAGCTAGCGCCGTCCTGTGGCTGTCTCAAGGATTCGTGAAGGTTTTTCGACGGCCCTCAGTCCGCCATGGCGGAATCGTGCTCCTCGGTGAACTCGAGCCATTCCGCCTCGCACCGTTCCAGCGTCTTTTCGGCCGAAGACTTCTGGCGGCCGAGATCGGCAGCTTTGGTGGGATCGCGGGTGTAGAGCGCGGGATCGGCCAGCTTCTCGTCGAGGTCCTTGATCGTCGCCTGAAGCCGCGACATCTGAACTTCGAGATTGGTGATCTTCTTTTTCAACGGCTTCAGCGCCTCGCGCTTCTCCGCCGCAAGACGCCGCTGATCCACCTTCGAGACGACGGGAGCCGGTGCTTCCTCGATCGCCTCGCCCTGGTTGCCGCCGCCCGAACGCGCACCGGAGAGGATCAGCTTCTTATAGTCGTCGAGATCGCCGTCGTAGCGCTTGACGGTGCCGTCGCCGACGATCCACAGCCGGTCCATCGTCGCCTCGACCATGTGGCGGTCGTGGCTGATGAGGATGACGGCGCCGGGGAAGTCGTTCAAGGCGTGGACGAGGCTCTCGCGTGCCTCGATATCGAGATGGTTCGTCGGTTCGTCGAGGATCAGGAGGTTCGGCGCGTCGATCGTGGCAAGGCCCATCAGGAGGCGCGCCTTCTCGCCGCCGGACAAGCTGTCGGCCACCGTGTCCATCTTCTGGGTCGGCAAGCCCATCTGCGCGACGCGTGCGCGCACCTTGGCTTCCGGCGCATCCGGCATAAACCGCCGCACGTGCTGCACGGCGGTCTCGTTCGGGCGCAGGTCGTCGATCTGGTGCTGCGCGAACATCGCGATCTTGAGGCCCGGCGCGCGCGTGACCGTGCCACGCTGGGCGGTAAGCCTCTCGGCGATGAGCTTGGCGAAGGTCGACTTGCCGTTGCCGTTGGCGCCGAGCAGCGCAATTCGGTCGTCCGCATCGATGCGGATGTCGAGGCCGCGCAGGATCGAGCGCTCGGCGCTGTAGCCGACCGAGACGCCTTCCATGCGGATGATCGGCGAGGCGAGGATCTTCTCCGGCTTCGGAAAGACGAACGGCGTGACGTGCTCCTCGACGATCGCCTGCAGCGGCTTCATCCGCTCCAGCGCCTTCAATCGGGACTGCGCCTGCCGGGCCTTCGACGCCTTGGCGCGGAAGCGCTCGACGAACGCCTCCATGTGCTTGCGGGCGGCGTCCTGCTTGGCGATCGCCTTGCCGAGGAGTTCCAGCTTTTCTGCGCGCTGCCGCTCGAAGCTGTCGTAGTCACCGCGATAGAAGACGAGCTTCTTCTGGTCGAGATGGATGATCGCGTTGACCGCGTTGTTCAGAACGTCGCGATCGTGGCTAATGATGAGGACGGTGTAGGGGTAGCGCGAGACGAAGTTCTCGAGCCAGAGCGTGCCTTCGAGGTCGAGATAGTTTGTCGGCTCGTCGAGTAGCAGAAGGTCGGGCCGTGAGAACAGGACGGCCGCCAGCGCCACGCGCATTCGCCAGCCGCCGGAGAACGACGAGACCGGACGCGCCTGCGCGACCGCATCGAAGCCAAGGCCGTCGAGGATCGCCGCCGCCCGCGCTTCGGCGGAATGGCTCTCGATGTCGGCGAGGCGAAGGTGCACTTCGGAAATCCGCTGCGGGTCGGTGGCGGTTTCCGCTTCCTCGAGCAGCGCGACGCGCTCGAGGTCGGCCGCCAGCACCACCTCCAACAGCGAGTGTTCGGTGCCGGGCGCCTCCTGCGCGACCTGCCCGATCCGCGTGTTGCGGGGGATCGAGACGCCGCCGCTCTCGGACGCGAGATCGCCGGTGATGACGCGGAAAAGCGTCGACTTGCCCGCCCCGTTGCGGCCGACGAGACCGGCCTTCGTTCCGGCGGGGATCGAAAGGTTCGCGTGATCGATCAGGAGGCGCCCCGCGACGCGGGCGGACAGGTCGGTGATCTGAAGCATGGCGGGCTTTTGCCATGTTTGCCGCAGGGGCGAAAGGCCGACGGTTATGCTCTCAGCCGCGACCCGTGTCCCGGAGGAACGCGACCAGATCCATCGAGGGTCCGGGGAGGCCGAACCCCGTGATGACCGCGCTCGCCTGACCGCGATGATGGGTCTGGTGATTGAAGACATGCAGCAGCGTTGGCCCGAGACGGGCATCGATAATGCCCGGTTGCGTCAGGGGCGAGTAGCGGATGGTCGTCGCAAGATCGCTTTCGGACAGCGAGCCGACATAGGAGGCTAAACGCGCGTCTTCCGCCTCGCGCGCCGCGCGCAGCGCGTCGACATCCATGTAAAGGATCGCGTCGAGCCGGTCCGGCGCCGATCCTTCTCCGGTGAAACGTCTCAGCCAGATCCGGTCGGCAGACAGGATGTGGTTGAGCGTGCCGAGAAGGGAGCGGAAGAAGACGCCGCGATCCTCGGCGAATTGCGCGGGCGTAAGGTCGCTCGCGCTCTCGAAAAGCCGTCGATTGGCCCATTCGTTGTAGGCCGCGAGGGTGACGAACTGTTCCTGATACAAGACAATGCTTCAGCTTTCGGGAGAATCGATCGTGTCCATATTGCTCTACGACCTCGTCGGCAGCGACCCCTCGCGCCCGTTCTCGCCGCACTGCTGGAAAACCCGCATGGCTCTTGCGCACAAAGGGCTGGCGTTCGACGCCCTGCCCACGCGCTTCACCGAAGTCGCCGAGGTCGAGGGCGGCGGCGGACGGACGGTGCCCGTGATCCGCGACGGGGACACGGTGGTGCAGGACAGTTTCGCGATCGCCGAATATCTCGATGACACCTATCCTGATCGGCCGCCGCTCTTCGAGGGCCAGAGCGGTCGGGCGCTCGCGCGATTCGTTGAAAGCTGGAGCCAGCGCACCCTGCATCCCGCCATCGTGCGCGCGACGATCCTCGATATCCACGCCGCGCAGGACGACGAGAATAAGGCCTTCTTCCGTGCCAAGCGCGAGAAGGCCTTCGGCAAGCCGCTGGAGGAGGTGCAGGACGGGCGGACCGAGGAAAAGCGGATCGCGGCTTCGAAGTCGCTGGAGCCGCTGCGTGCCACGCTTCGCATCCAGCCGTTCCTGGCAGGCGAGCGTCCGATGTTCGCGGATTACATCGTCTTTGGTGGGTTCCAATGGCTGCGGGTGCTCTCCACGTTCCAGCTGCTCGACGACGGGGACCCGATCGCGGATTGGTTCGAGCGCTGTCTCGACCTGCATGGCGGGCTCGGCCGGCAGGTGCCTGCCGCCGCATGAGCGCGACCCTGCCTTGCCGCCGGGCGGGGGCACGGCTATAGAGCGCGCCATCTTCAGCCCTTTGACCCAAGGATAACGGCCAATGGCGATCGAACGCACCTTTTCCATGATCAAGCCCGATGCGACGCGTCGCAACCTGACCGGCGCGATCACTAAGATGCTGGAAGAGGGTGGCCTGCGCGTCGTCGCTTCCAAGCGCGTCTGGATGAGCCGCCGCGAGGCGGAGGGCTTCTACGCGGTCCACAAGGAGCGCCCGTTCTTCGGCGAGCTGGTCGAGTCGATGTCGGCCGGCCCGACGATCGTCCAGGTGCTCGAGGGCGAGAACGCCATCTCGCGCAACCGCGAGCTGATGGGCGCGACCAACCCGGCGCAGGCCGCCGAGGGCACGATCCGTAAGGCGCACGCTCTCTCGATCGGCGAGAACTCGGTGCACGGTTCGGACGCTCCCGAGACCGCCAAGGAAGAGATCGCCTACTGGTTCTCCGAGACCGAAATCGTCGGCTGAACTAACGATAAGAAGAATTAAGAGAGGGCGGCGGATCGTAAGGTCCGCCGCCCTTTTTGTTGCCGGCTCGCATCAGGTTTGAAGGCGCGAGTTCCCTCGCGCACAGAATGACTTGCGATCGATTGTGACGTGTCGATGAATGAAGGGAGGCGCCCGCAGGCGGTACGATTCACGACATCCGGCATGGCAGCCATCGGTCGGCCATCCGCCGACGTTTGCCACAGAAGGAGAGACGGTGAATGGCGGTCATCGCCATCGGAAGTGTTCGTAGCGGTGGAACCTCGACGCTTGCCCTGACGCTCGCCAGCGCGATCGCCGACGCGGGCGGATCGGTTCTTCTCATCGACGCCGCGCGAAACCCGGACCTTGTCCGCTGGTCTCGCCGCCCGGGGTGCCCCGACCTCATCTCCGTGGCTCGACCGACCAACGACGAGGGCCTGCGGGAGCTGACACATCTCGGTCGTAGTGAGGGGCGCACCGTCGTGATCGACGCCGGGTTCAAGCGCGATCGCCTTCGGGCTGCCTTCGAAATCGCGCGGATGTCGCTGATCCCGGTTCGATTCTCTCCGCTGTCCGTCGCGGCGGCAGTCGAGACGGATCGCCTGATCGACGGCATCAACCGTCGCCGCTCCGGCGGGCGAGCCTTCGTCGCGACGGCCATCACCCGGATTTCCAGTCGCATCGCGCGCGCGGTGGAAAAGGAGCTTTGCGAAAGCCGCACGGTCCGGCTCCCTGCCGGGCTATCCCTGCGAGCCGCCTTCGAGGCTCCGTTCCTCGTCGGCGGCACCGTGCATAGCTTGAACAATAACGACGCGCCGGGGCTCGACCGTGCCCGCGCGGAGGCCGAGAGCCTTCTCTTCGAACTCGATCTCTACGGTCTGCGGCGCCCGGCCTGTCCGCTCGCGGCGCCATCGCTCGTGGCGAACGTGGACGAGATGCCCGACGAGCGAACCGCGACCGTCGCTTCGGCCTGACCGCTACAGGCGGTGCCAACGATCCGCAGCGGCGTCGTCGGTGTCCTTCGCCTCGACCCAGCCTCCGGCCGTGCCGTCGACGAGATGCTCGCGCTTCCAGAACGGAGCCTTCGACTTCATGTAGTCCATGAGGAAGGAGGCCGCCTCGAAGGCGGCGTGCCGGTGCTCCGATGCGCAGGCGACGAAGACGATCTCCTCGCCGGGCGCAATCATCCCGTAACGATGTACGCAGCGGACGCCGAGCAGCGACCAGCGCCGGGCCGCCTCGTCGGCGATCTCGCGGATCGCCCGTTCCGCCATGCCGGGATAGTGTTCGATCTCGAGCGCCGACAGTCGTCCGCCCTCGTCGCGGCAGTAGCCTGCGAAGGTCACGACCGCTCCGGCGCGGCCGCCCGGCGCTGCGCGGCGCACCTCGTCGCCGAGGTCGATCCTGTCGGGCGTGACGGCGATGCTGACGTCGCTCACGTCAGCCGCCCGTCATCGGCGGGAAGATCGCGATCTCCGTGCAATTGCCGATCGGTTGGGAGTGGGGCACGTGCTCCTGATCGATCGCCACGCGCACCATCTGGGGTGCCTGCAGAGCAGCATCGTAGTTGTCGCCGCGCCCCTTCAGCCAGTGCAGGAGATCCTGCACGGTGACCACGCCGGCGGGCAGGACGACCTCTTCCTCGTCCACACCGATGCGCTCGCGAACCCAGGCGAAATAAACGAGCTTCATGCCATGCCTCCCGATCTGCCGGCGGCTTTTCGCCGCCGTTACACGTCGATATGGCGCAGACCGGCCCGGAAGTAATCGTAGCCCGTATAAAGCGTGATGATCGCCGCGATCCACAGTAGCACGATGCCGGCCTGGGTCACGTGGGCGACGATTTGGTCGCCGGCCGGGCCGGCGAGGAGGAACGAGATCGCCACCATCTGCGTCGCCGTCTTCCACTTGGCGAGGCGCGTGACGGGAACCGAGACCTTGAGTTCGGCAAGATACTCGCGAAGGCCCGAGACCAGGATCTCGCGGCAGAGGATCACGATCGCCGCCCAGATGGTCCAGCCCGCGATCGTGCCGTCGGCGGCCAGGAGGAGGAGGGCAGCTGCCACGAGCAGCTTGTCGGCGATCGGATCGAGCATCCGCCCGATCGTGGACGTCTGCTGCCAGGCGCGCGCGAGATAGCCGTCGAGCCAGTCCGTCACGCTGGCGGCGACGAAGAGACCGAGCGCCGACCAGCGCGCGGCGTCCGAACCATGCAGGCGGCCTTCCACGAAAAAGCACAGCACCACGAGTGGAACGGCGGCGATCCGGGCGTAGGTCAGGATATTGGGAAGACTGTACGCCTGGGATGCCATGAGTTCGGTCCGTTTGGAGGGACGAGTCGGCCGAGGGTTACGCGCGTTCGATGAAGGCTGTTCAAACGCGGCATGACGCCCCCGTCAACATCGTAAGGGGAAAAAGGACCGGTGAGGGCCCGAGGGCGTTACTGACGCTCGTGGAAATGGTCGTAGATCGTCCGCGCCATCGCCGCCGAAATGCCCTCGACCTTCAGGAGGTCGTCGAAGGCGGCGCGCGACACTGCCTTCGCCGTTCCGAAATGGTGGAGAAGCGCCCGCTTGCGCGAGGGCCCGATGCCGCCGATCTCGTCCAGCGGGTTCTTGGTCAGTTCCTTCTTCCGCTTGGCGCGATGGGTGCCGATGGCGAACCGGTGCGCCTCGTCGCGCAGTCTTTGCAGGAAGTAGAGGACCGGATCGCGCGGGGGCAGCGAGAAGGGCTCGCGGCCCTGAACGATGAACCGCTCGCGGCCGGCGTCGCGGTCGACGCCCTTGGCGACGCCGATCGTCGTCACCTTGTCGGCGATGCCGAGGTCCGACAGGATAGTCCGCACGGCCGAGATTTGGCCCTTGCCGCCGTCGATCAGCACGAGGTCCGGCCAGGCCGGCATGTCCGCCGTATCGACCGGCTCGTCGGGCTCCGCGACTGGGGTGGGCTGCGGCCCGGCATCCCCGTGCTCCTTCAGGAGGCGCGAGAAGCGGCGCGTCATCACCTCGCGCATCATGCCGAAGTCGTCGCCCGGCGTGATGTCGGCGCCGCGAATGTTGAATTTGCGATACTGGTTCTTCGCGAACCCCTGCGGCCCGGCCACGATCATCGCGCCGACGGCATTGGTGCCCATGATGTGGGAGTTGTCGAAGACCTCGATCCGGCGCGGGACCTCGGCGAGTCCGAAGGTTTCCTTCAACCCCGCCAGAAGGCGCGCCTGCGACGAGGTTTCGGCCAGCCGCCGCCCGAGGGCTTCGCGCGCGTTGCTGGTCGCGTGATCGACGAGGTCCTTCTTCTCGCCGCGCTTCGGCACCGCGATCTCGACGCGCCGCTCCGCCTTGGCACCGAGGGCGCCAGACAGAAGTTCACGATCCTCCACGTCGACGGGCAGGAGGATCAACGAAGCGGGCGGCTTGTCGTCATAGAATTGTGCGAGGAAAGCGCCGAGCACCTCGCCGGGTTCGAGCGACGGATCGGCCTTCGGGAAATAGGCGCGGTTGCCCCAGTTCTGGCCGGTGCGGAAGAAGAAGACCTGAATGCAGGTCAGCCCGCCTTCCTGATGGATGGCGAAGACATCCGCTTCCTCGACGCCATGAGGGTTGATCCCCTGATGCGACTGGATGTGCGACAGCGCCGACAGGCGATCGCGATAGACCGCCGCGCGCTCGAAATCGAGGTCGTTCGACGCCTCCTGCATCGCCTTGGCGATCGACTGCTTCACTTGACCCGAGCGACCGGACAGGAAGCCCTTCGCTTCGTCGACGAGCTCGCGATAGCCCTCCACCGAGATCTCGCCGGTGCAGGGCCCGGAGCACCGCTTGATCTGGTAGAGAAGGCACGGGCGGGTGCGCGTCTCGAAGACGCTGTCGGTACAGGTTCGCAGCAAAAAGGCGCGCTGCAGCGAAGCGACCGTGCGGCCGACGGCGCCGCCGGACGCGAAAGGCCCGAAGAAGCTGCCTTTCCGCGAGCGCGCCCCGCGATGCTTGAAAATGGCCGGCGCCTTGTGATCGTCGGTGACGAGAATGTAGGGAAACGACTTGTCGTCCCGCATCAGGACGTTGAAGCGGGGCCGCAGCCGCTTGATGAGGTTGGCTTCAAGAAGGAGCGCTTCCGTCTCCGTCCGCGTCGTGACGAACTCCATGTGCCGCGTCGCGCGAATCATGCGCATGATGCGGTTGTTGTGGCCGGCGAGGCGCGTGTAGCTCGCGACCCGCTTCTTCAGCGATTTCGCCTTGCCGACGTAGAGAACTTCGTTCGCCTCGTCGAACATCCGGTAGACACCCGGACTGTTCGGCAGCCGTTTCTGGAACTCAGAAATCAGCTCGGCGCCGGTCAGCGTCTGGTCGACGTCGCGACCGCCGTCCGCCCATTCGATCGACGCGACCAGCGAGGCGACAGCGCTCGTATCGACGTCAGCCTCCGCCTCGATCGTCTCGTTCGCGAAATCCTCGTCGGTGTCGAAGTCGTCGTCGATCTCGGGTGTCAGTTCGTCAGCCATGTCGTCTTCGCCGGGAAAGCGGGGTTGGATGCCTCGGCCCTGCCGGACGGACCGGCGGCGCCTGCGCCGGAACGGAGCTGCCCGGCGGGCCGCGTCCTGCGCTTTGCTTCCCCTTATATGATTCACCATGTCCGCGCTTTGCAGGGGTAATCCGGCACGAGAAAGGCGGAATCCCCGATAGAGCGCCTCTAGAAAAAGGCGAGTGTCACCGCCGTGCAATTGGCGAGCGGCTCCGATGACGATTACATGAGGAGCAACGAAAGCTGGCGTGCCTCTCGAAGCAACGGTCGGCTGGCGTCGGAACGCCGGACCATCGAAGGCGTTGGGGTCGCAAGAGTTTTCTGAAGGGCAGCAGCGCCTTTCGCGGAGTTGGACCATGAAGGTGTTTCGCACCTTGGCCTTGAGTGGATTGATGTTGACGCCGATGGCGAACGCCATCGCGGCCGATGCGGTCGTGGCCGAGCCAGCACCGCTGCTCGCGCCGGAGGCATCGGTCTACACGTGGTCCGGTCCTTATGCCGGCGGCTTCGTCGGCTACAACTTCGCCAACATGGACCAGACGGGCGGCGCCAAATTCGACGGCGAGGGCGTGGTCGGCGGCGTCTATGCGGGCTACTCGCTGCAGACCGGCAGCCTCGTCTACGGCGCGGAAGCCGATGTCGGCGCGTCGGACTTGTCGGCCGGCGGCTTCAACGTCGCGACGGGCGTCCCGATCTCCGCCGACTCGACCGCCTTCGGCTCGCTGCGCGCCACCATCGGCGTCGCCTATGACCCGATCATGCTGTTTGCGACCGGCGGTGTCGCCGTCGCCAACAAGGAATTGTCGCTCGGCAACGTGTCCGACGACCAGACCCATGTCGGCTACACGGTGGGTGCCGGCGTTCAGGCGAAGGTGACGGACAACGTCACCTCCCGCGTCGAGTACCGGTATTCCGACTTCGAGGCGAAGGACTACGATCTCGGCAACGTCACCGTCTCGTCCGGTTTCGACGAGCACTCGATCCGCGCCGGCCTCGCCCTCAAGTTCTGACTTCGCAAGTCGCGGCAATCAAAAGGGCGGTCGTGCCAAGCACGCCGCCCTTTTTTGCGTTGTTGTGACGGTTCAGGCGACGGGCTTGAGCGCCGCGAGATCCGGATGGCTTTCGAAGAAGCGGTCGAGCCATGCGGCGAGGGCAGGGTGGCGCCCGTTCAGCTCTTCGGGAAAGCGCAGCTGGACCCAGGCGAGATCCGATGCGACCGCAAGGTGCGCCAGCGTCGGCGTCTCAGGCAGTGCCTCGACCTCGTGCTCGAGCGCATCCAGCGCGCGATGGGCCCGGCGCCACTGCTTTTCCATCCAGGGCTCGTACCACATGGGCTTGGGCCGGTAGCGCTTTTCGTAGAGCGCGGCCATGGCCGCCTCGGTCATGCCGTCGGCCAGAGCCTCGACCCGCTTCGTCGCGGCCCAGGCGTCGGGCGCCTGCGGAATGATCGGGTTGCCGCCGAGGCGGTCAAGATACTCGCAGATCACCCGGCTGTCGTAGAGCGTCGATCCGTCGTCGAGGATCAGCGCCGGAATCTTGCCGATCGGGTTGGACCGGATGAGTTCGGCGCCCTCGTCGGCGGTGTTCGTCGGAACGAGCTCGATGTCGAGGTCGCAGAGATGCGCGGCCATGCGCACCTTGGAGGAATAGGGCGAAGGCTTCGAGTAGAGGAGGCGCATGGCGAGGCTCGGCCCTTTTAGAAACGGCGCAGCGATTCGCAGTTGGCGCCGTAGATCTTCCAGGGGTCGAGCCCGAGCACACAGCCTTCGGCCCGCCAGCTGAGGCCCGCGTAGCCCATCGGATATTCGATGACGTAGTAGACGGTGCGGTGTTCGCCGCTGGAGATCAGCGCGGTGCCCTGGCAGTAGCGGCGCTCGATTTCCTTGTGGCCGCCCATCGGCTGATAGGCCTTCTCTAAGAGGCCGCTGAACTCGACCACCGCAAGCGAGGCCGGGATCGTGTTGGGCGCGCCGTACTCGAACTGGTCCTCCACCTGCGCCATGACGCGGGCGTCGTCGCAGGCCGGCACCTTGGCGGTGGTGACGATCACGGCCGGGGCGGTCTCGACATAGTCCGCGGCGGCGGCCGGGCCGGCGATGGAGGCCGCGACCAGGGCGGAGACGGCGGCGAGGCAGGAGCGCATGCGTCGGATCCTTGCGATGGCTAGAAATGCTTCGGCAGACGAAGCATCGTCAGATGCGGTTATATTGCACCCGGATCATTCGGCGACCAGCGCAATGATGCCACAATTGCCGCGATCCGCGACGCCGAGGACGGGGACGAGGGCTTCGAGGATGTCGCAGGCCTCCGCCGCGAAGGTGAAGGGCGGATTGACGACGGCAAATCCCGTGCCGACAAGCCGTTCGTCCGCGCTGAAAGGCTCGCGGAAGAAGTCGGCGACCACGATGTTGCGCATTCCGCTCTCGTGCAGCGCCGCGTGGAAGGCCTCGTACTGTGCCCGTCGCTTGATCGGATACCAGATCGCATAGGTCCCGCCGGGCCACCGCCGCCACGCGTCGCCGACGCGAGCGACGATCCGCTCGAATTCGCCGACCTCCTCGAACGGGGGGTCGATCAGCACAAGCCCGCGCTTCTCCTTCGGCGGGAGGTGCGCGCCGAGCGCCAGCCAGCCGTCGAGCTCGATCGTCTTCACCTGAACGTCGCCGGCGAAGGTCTCCGCGAGGGCCTTCGCATCGACCGGATGGAGTTCGTAGGCCGAAAGGCGGTCCTGACGGCGCAGAAGGTGCCGGGCGATCCACGGGCTGCCGGGATAGCTCTGCGGTCCGAGTTCCGCGCCCGCCGCCTCGACGGCCTCGCGGTACGGGGCGAGCAGAGCGTCGTTCCACGCTTCCGACCGCCTAACGGCCTCGATACCGGCCTCGGCCTCGCCGGTTCTTTGCGCCTCGTCGGCGTCGAGATCGTATCGGCCCCGCCCGGCATGGGTGTCCATCACGCGGAACGGCTTGTCCTTGCGCTTCAGGTACTCGATCAGCCGGCAGAGGAGGGCGTGCTTCACCACATCGGCGAAGTTTCCGGCGTGAAAGGCATGCCGATAATTCAATGTCCGACGCTCCGTGAACGCAGCATTCGCGAAAAGGGGGATGCTGCAACGCGAACCCGCGCCCCATATGAGGCGTTGGTAGCGCGAAACGCGGCGCGCCGCGAACCCAGAATCAGGACAGACCCATGGCCAACAAGAAGTTCTTCCAGCCGTTCGACCTCGGACCGCTCCATCTTGCGAATCGGGCCGTGATGGCGCCGCTGACCCGCAGCCGGGCGACGAGCGACGGCGTGCCCAAGGACATGCATGTCGAATACTATCGCCAGCGCGCCGGCGCCGGCCTCATCATCTCGGAAGCGACCAACATCTCCGAGGAAGGGCGCGGCTACGCCTGGACGCCCGGCATCTTCAACGACCAGCAGGTCACCGCCTGGAAGAAGGTGACGGACGCCGTCCACGCCGAGGGCGGCAAGATCGTACTGCAGCTCTGGCACGTCGGCCGCATTTCGCACCCGGACCTCCAGCCCGGCCACCAGCCGCCGGTCGCCCCCTCGGCCGTCAAGCCGAGCGGCAAGGCCTTCACCGAGGAGGGCTTCAAGGACCACGAGACGCCGCGCGCCCTCGAAGAGAGCGAACTGCCGCGGGTGATCGAGGATTACGTGAAGGCGACGCGCAACGCGCGCGCGGCCGGCTTCGACGGCGTCGAGGTCCATTCGGCGAACGGCTATCTCCTCGACCAGTTTCTGCGCGACGGCACCAACACGCGCACCGACCGCTACGGCGGCTCGATCGAGAACCGCATGCGCTTCCCGCTCGAGGTGCTCGACGCGGTGATCGCGGCCTGGGACCATGACCACGTCGGCGTCCGCATCTCGCCGGTGACGGTGATGGGCGGTTCGAGCGAGAGCGACCAGCAGGGCCTATTCAACGCCTATGTCGAGGAGCTGAACAAGCGCAAGCCGCTCTATCTCCACGTGATCGAGGGTCAGACCGGCGGTGACCGGAACAAGGACAACTTCGACTACGCGGCGCTCCGCCAGCGTTTCGACGGCGTCTACATGGGCAACAACAACTACGAGCCGCAGTTCGCGATCGACCAGATCGAGAAGGGCGAGATCGATCTGGCTTGCTTCGGCAAGCTCTTCATTTCGAACCCCGATCTCGTCACCCGCATCGAGGTCGGCGCGCCGCTTAACGAGTGGGACAACGACACGTTCTACGGCGGCGACGAGCACGGCTACACCGATTATCCCGCGCTGTCGCCGGAAGAACGGGCGCGGTACGCGCAGGCCGCCTGATCTGAAGTTTCGAAAGGCCGGGCCCAGCGCCCGGCCTCTTCGATCGGATCAGCAGGGCGCATCGATCGCATTGCGAAAAAGAATGGGCGAGGGCCCATCGGCTCGATTATGGTCGCGCCCATGAACCAGCACGTCCAGACCCGCAAGGGCTACACCGCCTGCCCGCACGACTGCCCGTCGACCTGCGCTCTCGAAGTCGAGATCATCGACGAGCGCACGATCGGCCGCGTGCGCGGGGCCGAAGACAACAGCTACACCGCCGGCGTGATCTGCGCGAAGGTCGCCCGCTACGCCGAGCGCGTGCACCATCCCGACCGCCTCCTGAAGCCGCTGCAGCGTTTGGGTGCCAAAGGGGCCGGCGATTGGCGCGAGATCGGCTGGGACGACGCGCTCGATCTCGTCGCCGAGAAGTTCCTGCAGGCGGAGGCGCGGTACGGGTCCGAGGCGGTCTGGCCGTACTACTATGCCGGCACGATGGGGCTCGTGCAGCGCGACGGCATCAACCGGCTGCGCCACGCCAAGCGCTACTCCGGCGAGTTCGACACGATCTGCACCAACACGGCCTGGACCGGCTTCGTCGCCGGCACCGGCAAGCTCGCGGGCGTCGATCCGCGCGAGATGGCAAAGTCCGACTGCGTCGTGATCTGGGGCACCAACGCGGTCGCGACACAGGTCAACGTCATGACCCATGCGGTGCGCGCGCGGAAAGAGCGCGGCGCGCCGATCGTCGTGATCGACATCTACGATAACCCGACGATGAAGCAGGCGGACATCGCCCTGAAGCTTCGCCCCGGCACGGACGGCGCGCTCGCCTGCGCCCTCATGCACGTCGCTTTCCGGGACGGCACGGCCGATCGCGCCTATCTCGACCGCTACGGCGACGATCCCGCAGGGCTTGAGGCGCATCTTGCCAGCCGCACGCCGGAATGGGCGAGCGCGATCACGGGGCTGACGATTGCCGAGATCGAAGGCTTCGCGGCCCTCGTCGGGCGTACGCCCCGCACGTTCTTCCGCCTTGGCTACGGGTTCTCGCGGCAGCGAAACGGAGCCGTGGCCATGCACGCCGCCCTGTCGGTGCCGACCGTCTTCGGCCACTGGCGACACGAGGGCGGGGGTGCCTTCCACAACAACGGCGCCCTCTGGCGCTTCGACAAGGCTCTCATCGAAGGGCTCGGCGATCTCGATCATTCGATCCGCCATCTCGACCAGTCGCGGATCGGCGCGGTCCTGACCGGCGATGCCGGAGCGCTCGCCGGCGGCCCGCCGGTGACGGCGATGCTCGTGCAGAACACCAACCCGGCCAATGTGGCGCCCGAGCAGCGAGACGTCGTCCGCGGCTTGATGCGGGAGGATCTCTTCGTCGCCGTCCACGAGCAGTTCATGACGGACACGGCGAAGCTCGCCGACCTCGTGCTGCCGGCGGCGACCTCGATGGAATACGACGACATCTATCGGGGCGGGGGGCAGAGTCACATCCTGTTCGGCCCGAAGCTCATCGAGCATCCCGACACGGTGCGGACCAACCACTTCGTCATCGAGGAACTGGCCAAGCGGCTCGGCGTGGCCGACCGGCCGGGCTTCGGGATGACCGAACGCGAACTGATCGACGATCTCCTGATCCGCAGCGGCTACGAGGGTCTCGCGTCGCTGGAGCGCGACCGCTGGCTGGACGTGCAGCCGGGATTCGCGGAGGCGCATTACCTCGACGGGTTCGCGGCGCCCGGCGGCAAGTTCCGCTTCAGCGTCGACTGGGCCGGCCTTGTGGCGCCGAACCGGCCGCCGCCGTCGATGGGCCTGCTCGGCCCCGTCGAGCGGCTTCCGAGCTTCCCCGACCATGCCGACCTGATCGAGGACACAGACGCGGCGCATCCCTACCGGCTGGCAACCCCGCCCGCCCGGCAGTTCCTCAACTCGTCCTTCGCCGAGACGGAAAGTTCCCGCAAGCGCGAGGGGCAGCCGGAACTGCGGATGCACCCGGACGACGCCGCACGAGAAGGCGTGACGGATGGTCAGCGCGTCGAGATCGGCAACGCGCGGGGCGAGATCGTGCTGCCGGTCAAGGTCGACGCGGGAGCCAAGCCCGGCGTCCTGATCCACGAAGGCCTATGGCCGAACGGCGCGTTCGAGCGCGGCGAGGGGATCAACGTCCTGACCGGAGCCGACCCGGCGGCGCCCTTCGGCGGCGCGGCCTTCCACGACAACAAGGTTTGGATACGTCCGGCTTGAAGGAGGGGCCGCAGCGACGGCGGCCCGATCCATCTCTAGCTCGAGTGATCGAGCGTCAGGACTCGCGGCCGTCGGGCGCGACGAGCACCGTCGGCGTCGCCGGACGCGGCGTCCCGCTGCGCGACTCCGCGGTGACCGCACGCCCACCGTCCTGACGCACGGTGCCGTCGGCGACGAGACGAAGCGCGTGCGGGTAGAGGCGGTGCTCGGCCCGCAGCAGTCGGTTGGCGAGGCTGTCGGGCGTATCGCCGCGCTCCACCGTTATGGCGGCCTGCGCGATGATCGGACCTTCGTCCATGTCGTCAGTCACGAAGTGCACGGTGCATCCGTGGATGCGCATGCCCGCCTCCAGCACGCGCTCATGCGTGTGCAGTCCCGGGAAGAGCGGCAGCAGCGACGGATGGATGTTGATCATCCGGCCGGCGTAGTGCCCGACGAAGAGCGGCGTCAGCAGCCGCATGTAGCCCGCAAGGCAGATGATGTCGGGTCGGTAGGCGTCGAGCCGTTCGATCAGAGCCCGCTCGTGGGCGGTCCGGTCGGCAAAGAGCCGCTGGTCGATCCCCTCGGCCGGAATGCCGTAGCGCGCCGCAGTGGCAAGACCGCCCACGTCCGGCTTGTTCGACAGGACGGCGACGATCTCAGCGGGATAGGACGGGTCCATGGCCGCGCCGATCAGCGCGCTCATATTGGAGCCGCGTCCCGAGATCAGGACGGCGACCCGCTTGCGGGCGGCTTCGTCGCTCACAGGGCGAGCTGCCCGTTGAAGGTGACCGCCGCCTCGGCCTCGCGCGGGAGGATGCGGCCGAGCGGAACCACCGTCTCGCCTTCGCTCTGGAGGATCGCGGCGACCGCCGCGGCTTCCGCCTCGCTCACCACGACGATCATGCCGACGCCGCAGTTGAAGGTGCGCAGCATTTCGGCCTCCGCGATGCCACCCTCGCTGGCTAGCCACGAGAAGACGGGTGGAACCGGAATGGCATGGAGGTCGAGATCGGCACGAAGATGCTCAGGCAGCACGCGTGGAATGTTCTCGGGGAAGCCGCCGCCGGTGATGTGGGCCAGCGCCTTGATGCCGTCGCCCCCGCGGATCGCGGCGAGCAGCGGCTTCACGTAGATCCGCGTCGGGGCGATCAGGATCTCGGCGAGCGAGCGGCCGTCGGCTTCGAACGGGGCGGGGGCGTCATAGCGCGCGCCAGCCTTCTCCACGACGCGACGCACCAGCGAATAGCCGTTGGAATGGACACCCGAAGAGACGAGCCCGAGGATCACGTCGCCCGAGGCGAGTTCGCCGCTCGGCAGGAGACGCCCGCGCTCGGCCGCGCCCACGGCGAAGCCCGCGAGGTCGTAGTCCTTCTCGGCGTAGAGGCCCGGCATCTCGGCGGTCTCGCCGCCGATCAGCGCGCAGCCCGCCTGACGACAGCCCTCGGCGATGCCCGCCACGATCGCCTCGCCCTGTGCCGGATCGAGCTTCCCGGTCGCGAAATAGTCGAGGAAGAACAGCGGCTCGGCGCCCTGCACCACGAGATCGTTGACGCACATCGCCACGAGGTCGATGCCGATCGTGTCGTGCAGTCCGGTGTCGATCGCGATCTTGAGCTTGGTGCCGACGCCGTCGTTCGCAGCCACCAGTACGGGGTCGGTGAAGCCGGCGGCCTTCAGGTCGAACAATCCGCCGAAGCCGCCGATCTCGCCATCCGCGCCGGGACGTCGGGTCGAGCGCACCAGCGGCTTGATGCGTTGCACCAGTTCGTTGCCCGCGTCGATGTCGACGCCGGCTGCGGCATAGGTCAAACCGGTCTTGGGATCAGCGGTCATGGCAGGGCCCTCTTTGGGTCGCGAGTTCGCATGATCGGACTATGCGGGCAAGACGCCTTGGCCCTCGATCGTCGAGTTTTGGGCCTTGTAAGCTGCCAGAATCGTCGGAAAGTCTTCGGGTGCGGGCAAGGTCTCGAAACTGAAGGCTGCGGGTGTGCGAACCCACGGCAGCCTTTCGGCGGTCCAGGTTTCCATGAATGGTTCAGACGGAACCGAGGTGTCGAGCATCGGCGAGCCGACGTTGATGACATCGTCCATGCCCTCCGGGCGCGTGAAGGCCCACGTCAGGCAGTGCGCGCAGAAGTGATGGCGGGATCCGCCGTGCAGTCCGCCGATGGCCGTCTCGCCGGCGATCACCGAAAAGTTCGCAGCCGGAAACAGGGCCGACAGCGAGAAGGCGCCGGCCGTCATCTTCTGGCAGCCGGTGCAATGGCAGGCCATCGTCACCAGCGGCCGTCCTCGCACTGCGATCCGCAATTGGCCGCACCGGCAGCGCCCACCGATTTGCATCGTCTCCATTCCTCTCGACCGCGCCGCCGTCTCTTGACCGGCTTCGGCCAGCCTGCCTATCTCGATTTCGTTCGCGCGCGCCCGAAATATCCCGCACGTGCGAACGGAGGAATGACATGGTCCGCGATCGTAGCCGACTTCTCAAGCGTCAGGTCCTGTTCTGGAGCCTCGCCGCGGTCGGGGTGGTCCTGTTCCTCTGGCTATTCCGCGGCATCCTTCTGCCCTTCGTGCTGGGCATGGTGATGGCCTACTTCCTCGATCCCATCGCCGACTGGCTGGTGCGGCGGGGCATGTCGCGGCTGGCCGCCAGTATCGTGATCCTCGTCACGTTCGTGATCTTGATCGCGCTCGTCCTCCTCGTGCTCGTCCCGGTCATCGGTGGGCAGATCGCCGGGTTCGTCGCGCGACTGCCGCAGTATCTCGGCCGCCTGCAGGAACTGGCCGACGATCTCCGGCGGGGGCCGCTGTCGCGCTTCATCGAGAACGACCAGCAGTCGGTGCAGCAGGATTTTCAGGCGCTGGTCCGCCAACTGTCCGGTTTCGTCACGTCCTTCGTGTCGTCGCTGTGGACGTCGAGCCTTGCGGTCGTGAACTTCCTGTCGCTCTTCGTCGTCACGCCGGTCGTCGCCTTCTATCTGCTGCTCGACTGGGATCGGATGATCGAAAAGACTGACGCGCTGGTGCCGCGCCAGCACGTCGCGACCGTCCGGCGTCTGGCGCGCGAGATCGACCGGTCGGTCGCTGGCTTCGTGCGTGGGCAGGGCAGCGTCTGCCTGATCCTCGGCACCTATTACGCGGTCGGCCTGACGCTCGTTGGGCTCAATTTCGGCCTTCTGATCGGCTTCTTCGCTGGCGTGATCTCCTTCGTTCCCTATGTCGGCTCCGCGGTCGGTCTTGTGATCGCGCTCGGCGTCGCGCTCGTCCAGTTCTCGCCGGACTGGGTCTGGGTGGCGGCGACGGCTGGGGTCTTCTTTTCCGGCCAGTTCGTCGAGGGCAACATCCTCCAGCCCAAGCTCGTCGGCGCGTCCGTCGGGCTGCATCCGGTCTGGCTGATGTTCGCGCTGTTTGCCTTCGGCGCGATCTTCGGTTTCGTCGGCCTCCTGATCGCCGTGCCGGCAGCGGCGGCGGTGGGCGTGCTCGTGCGCTTCGCCCTGCAGAAGTATCTGGAGAGCGAGATGTATTTCGGCCGCGAGCTCGCCGCGTCGCCGCAGCCGATCCAGATCGAAGGCGACGGGCTCAACGCGGCCCTGCGCAGCCAGTTCGACCCGCGTGGCGGCAAAGGCGACTGAGCGGATGCGCAGGCCCCAGCAGCTCCCGCTGGACCTTCCGGCGCGCTCGTCCATGGCGCGCGACGACCTGATGGTCGGGACTGCGAACGCCCTCGCGGTGGAAGCGATCGACAGCTGGCCCGACTGGCCGCATCCGGTCGTCCTGATCTCGGGACCGCCCGGTTCGGGCAAGACGCATCTCGCCTCGGCGTGGCGCGAGATGTCCGGCGCCGCCGCGTGGCCCGGCGACGCTTTCGATCCCACCGTCGCGCCCCATTCCTTCGCGGCCCTCGTCGAGGACGTCGATCGCGCAAATCATGACGAGCCCGCGCTGTTTGCGCTTCTCAACGCCGCACGGCTCGGCGGCGGCACGGTCCTTCTGACGTCCCGTCTGCCGGCGGGTGCGCTCGACGTGAAGCTTCCCGATCTCCGTTCCCGTCTGCGGGCCGCGACGGCGGTCGAGCTGCGCGCGCCGGACGAATCCCTTCTCGCGGGCGTGATCATGAAGGTCGCCGCCGACCGGCAGATCGAGCTCGATCCGCGGGTCGTCGAATTCGCGCTGCCGCGAATGGAGCGCTCGTTCGAGGCCGCAGCGGATTTCGTGCGGCGGCTCGATCAGGCCTCGCTCGCCGGCAAGCTTCGGATCGGGCGCACGCTGGCGCAGCGAATCCTCGAAGAAATGGCATTGGAAACGAATCGAGCGTCATGAAACAGTCGCGCGACCCCGCTAAGCGACCGTGACCCCCGTGCGTTCCGAACCGACAGAGCATCCGATGAGCGAGACCAGCGCGACCGACCAGTCCAAGCCCAGCCGCCCGGCGACTCGCCGCAGGAGCCCGGCGCGCGATGCGGTCCGGGCCAGTGGCGGGGCGGAGACGGCGGCGGACGCGGCGCTGGACGTCGAGGTCGAAAGCGACGAGCCGGAGCCGGATCAGCCCCTTATGGAGGCCGTCGGCATCCTGCCGGCGCCAGTGCCCCCGGTGCAGGTCTCGACCGTCGAGGAGCTTCCGGCCGATCGCTACGTGAACCGCGAAGTGTCCTGGCTGCAGTTCAATCGCCGGGTGCTCGAGGAATCGCAGAACCTCAACCACCCGCTGCTGGAGCGTGTGCGCTTCCTGTCGATCTCGGCCGGCAACCTCGACGAATTCTTCATGGTGCGCGTCGCCGGCCTTGCCGGGCAGGTGCGTGCCAGTTTGTCGGTGCGCAGCGACGACGGCCTCCTGCCGCAGGAGCAACTGGATCGCGTTCTGACCGAGGTTGGCCAGCTTCAGGAGGAACAGCAGGCCTCGCTCGCCGAGCTGGTGAAGGCGCTGCGCGCCGAGAACATCCTGATTGTCGGCGCGGGCGAGCTGAAGAAGGACGACCGCGTCTGGCTGGAGCGCCATTTCGACGAGGCGATCTTCCCGGTCCTGACGCCGCTCTCGGTCGACCCGGCGCACCCGTTCCCGTTCATCCCGAACCTCGGGTTCTCCATGGCGCTGTCGCTCATCCGCGAGCGCGATTCGCAGACCATGAACGCGCTGCTCCGCCTCCCGACTGCGCTCCAGCGCTTCGTCGAGATGCCGCTGACGGAGGCGGGCGTCGCGCGTTTTGTGCCGCTGGAAAGCGTCGTCGCCCTCTTCATCTCGAAGCTCTTCCCGGGATATCGGGTGCGCGGGCAGGGCACGTTCCGCATCATCCGCGACTCGGACATGGAGGTCGAGGACGAGGCGGAAGATCTCGTCCGCACCTTCGAAAGCGCTCTCAAGCGCCGTCGCCGCGGTTCGGTAATTCGCATCGAGTTCGACCACGTAATGCCGGAGGGCTTGCGCAATTTCGTTGCGAGCGAGCTCAACGTCTCCGAGTCGCGCGTCTCGATCATGGACGGCATGCTAGCGCTCGACGCGGTGTCGCAGATCGTCAAGCTGCCGCGGGACGACCTGAAGTTCTCGCCCTATATCCCGCGCTTCCCCGAGCGTATCCGCGAGCATAACGGCGATTGCTTCGCTGCCATCCGCGAGAAGGACATCGTCGTCCACCACCCCTACGAATCGTTCGACGTGGTCGTGCAGTTCCTGCGGCAGGCGGCGTCTGACCCGAACGTCGTCGCCATCAAGCAGACGCTTTACCGGACCTCGAACGACTCGCCGATCGTGCGCGCGCTGATCGATGCGGCAGAAGCCGGCAAGTCGGTCACGGCTCTGGTCGAGCTGAAGGCGCGCTTCGACGAGGAAGCCAACATCAAGTGGGCTCGCGATCTGGAGCGCGCCGGCGTTCAGGTCGTCTTCGGCTTCATCGAGAAGAAGACCCACTCCAAGCTCTCGCTGGTCGTGCGCCGCGAGGAGGGGAAGATCGTGTCCTTCTGCCACATCGGCACGGGCAACTATCACCCGATCACCGCCAAGGTTTACACCGATCTGTCGTACTTCACGGCGGACCCGGACATCGCGCACGATGTCTCGCTGATCTTCAACTACATCACCGGCTATGCCGAGCCGACCGATCTACGCAAGATCGCCATCTCGCCGCTGACCCTGCGCAAGCGCATCCTGCAGATGATCGACGAGGAGATCGCGCACGAGAAGGCGGGCCGGCAAGGCCAGATCTGGTTCAAGATGAATTCGCTGGTCGATCCGCAGATTATCGACGCGCTCTACCGGGCGAGCCAGGCGGGCGTCGAGATTGACCTCGTGGTGCGCGGCATCTGCTGCCTGAAGCCCCGCGTGCCGGGCCTGTCGGACAATATCCGCGTGAAGTCGATTGTCGGCCGCTTCCTGGAGCACAGCCGCATCTTCTGCTTCGGCGCCGGCCATGGCTTGCCTTCGGAAAAGGCGATCGTCTACATGGGTTCCGCCGACATGATGCCCCGAAATCTGGATCGGCGGGTCGAAACGCTGGTGCCCATCACGACGCCCACGGTCCACAGCCAGGTCCTCTCGCAGATCATGCTGGCCAACATCCTGGACAACCAGCAGAGTTGGTCGGTTCTCTCCGATGGAACCTCGCGGCGGATCGCGCCGTCGGAGGGCGAACAGCCGTTCAACGCCCAGCGCTATTTCATGACCAATCCAAGCCTGTCGGGACGCGGAAAGGCCCTGAAGACGAATGCTCCCAAGCTCATCGCGAGACAACGTGCGGAGCATTCCCGCTTCGACTGACGAAGCGGCCCACGGCCGGATACCCGGACGGGTTCCGGTCGCCGTGGTGGATATCGGCTCGAATTCGGTGCGCCTCGTGGTCTACGAGGGCAACAGCCGGGCGCCCACCATGCTCTTCAACGAGAAGGTGCTGAGCGGCCTCGGTCGCGGCCTCGCCGCGACCAACCGCCTCGACGACAAGGCCGTTGCCAGCGCCATCGCGGCGCTGACGCGCTTCCGCGCCCTGTGCGACCAGTTTCGCGTCGGCGAGATCCACCCGATCGCGACCGCGGCGGCGCGTGAGGCGACCAACGGTCCCGATTTCGTGCGCGCGGCGGAGGCGGCGATCGGATGCCCGATCACCATTCTCTCCGGCGCCGACGAGGCGAGGTACGCGGCCGAAGGCGTCATCGCCGGGTTCCATTCGCCCAACGGCATCACAGGCGACCTCGGCGGCGGCAGCCTCGAGATCGTCGATGTCGCGGACGGCCGCATCGGCAACGGCGTCACCATGCCGCTCGGCGGCCTTCGACTGCAGGACATGTCGAGCGGCGACCTCGCCAAGGCTCGGCAGATCGCTGACAGCCACATGGTCGCGACCGGCTTTGCGCCGATCGCGGCGGGTCGCCCGTTCTACGCCGTCGGTGGTACGTGGCGAAACCTGATGAAGCTCCACATGGAGCAGACGGGCTACCCCATCCACGTCATGCACGGCTACGCCGTGAAGGCGGCTGATCTCGGCGAGTTCCTGACGGCGGTCGTGAAGAACGACCCGGACAAGCTGCCTGGCATCGCCGCGATCTCGCGCAACCGTCGCTCGCTGTTGGCCTTCGGTGCCGTCGCGCTGCAGGCGGTCATCCAGACGCTGAAGCCTTCCGAAGTCATCATGTCCGCCTACGGCGTGCGCGAGGGGTACCTCCACGAACGGCTGAGCGACGAGGAAAAGGCGAAGGACCCGCTTCTGGAAGCCGCGCACGAATTGTCGTTCCTGCGCTCGCGCTCGGCGCGCCACAACGAGGAACTGATCGACTGGTCGACCCGCACGTTCACCGCGCTCGGCATCGCCGAGTCGGTAGCCGAGCAGCGGCTTCGCAAGGCGGCCTGCCTCCTGACCGACATCGCCTGGCGCGCCCATCCCGACTATCGTGGAACGCAGGCCTACTCTCTGGTGCTCAACGCGGCTTTCCCGGCGGTCGATCATCCGGGGCGCGCCTATCTCAGCCTCGCCAACTACTACCGCTACGAGGGCGAGTTCGATCCAGCCGACGTGGAGCGCATGAGCAGCATCGCCGATGCGCGGATGATCCACCTCGCGCGGGTCTTCGCGGCGCTCGTCCGCGTCACCTACCTCCTCACCGCAGCGATGCCGGGCGTGCTGGAGCGCCTGCGCTGGGCGCAGGACCCTCGCGGCGGCTTCACGCTCGTGGTTCCCAAGGATCTTGCCGGTCTGATCGGCGAGCGCCCGGAAGCGCGGCTTCAGGCCTTCGCCCGCGTGGTGGAGCGCACGCTTCGGATGGAAGCGCGCTGACAGCGGACCAACCATCGGGAAGGCGAAGGCCGGGCAGGGAGCCCGGCCTGGCCTGGCCGCTCAGAGCTTCACCACCTCGACCCGGCGGTTGCGGTAGACCAGTGCTGACTGGCCGTCGAGAAGTTCCAGTGCGCGGTTGCCGAACAACTCGCGGCGCCAACCCTCCAGCGCCGGCACATCGGCATCCGCGCCCTTGACGGCGAGCTTCTCCAGATCGTCGCCCGAAGCGATCAGGCGGCCTGCCACGCCGCGCTCGTCGACCACGATCTTCAGGAGCACACGCAGGAACTCGACCGCCGAGGCCGTGCCTTCCGGCTGGTTCGGTGGGCGGGGGATCGCCGGCAGTTCGCTCTTCGGGATCGCCAGCGCGCGACCGACGGCGGCAAGGATCTCACGCCCCGCGCTCGACCGCTCGAACCCCTTCGAGACGGTCCGCAGACGCGAAAGAGCCGTCTCGTCGCGAGGCTGCTGCTGGGCGATCTCATAGACCGCGTCGTCTTTCAGGACGCGCGAACGCGGCTGGTCGCGCTGGCGCGCTTCGCGCTCCCGCCACGCCGCGACTTCCTTCAGGACAGCCAGTTCGATCGGCTTCCTCACGCGCAGCTTCAACCGCTTCCATGCGTCGTCGGGGTGAATGTCGTAGGTCGCGGGATCGGTGAGGACCGACATTTCGTCGGCCAGCCACGACTCGCGACCCTCGACCGCAAGCGCCGCCTTCAGAAAGCGGTAGGCGTCGCGCAGGTAGGTCACGTCGGCCAGCGCGTATTCCAGCTGATCGTTCGAAAGCGGACGGCGGCGCCAGTCGGTGAAGCGCGAGGTCTTGTCGATCCGCCCTTTCGACGTCCTCGCGACGAGCTGATCGTAGGCGATTGACTCGCCGAAGCCGCAGACCATGGCGGCGACCTGCGTATCGAAGAGGGGGACGGGAATCAAGCCGCCGAGCTTGTGGATAATTTCGACATCCTGCCTTGCCGCGTGGAAGACCTTGATCACCTTGTCGTCGGCCATCAGCGCGAAGAACGGATGGAGGTCGATGCCATCGGCTAGCGGATCGACCAGGACGGCGAGGTCGTCCGACGCCATCTGGATCAGGCAAAGCTCCGGCCAGAAGGTCGTCTCGCGGATGAATTCCGTATCGACCGTGACGAACTCGGCGCGGGACAGGGTGTTGCACGCCTCTTGCAGCGCGGCAGTCGTGGTGATCGGCTCCATCCCTCCTTATAGGCCGACTTGCGCTGGCTGGGCAGCGGCTGACCCCGCGCGCGACACCTTTCCACCATTTTCATCGACCGGCGCGGTACCTTGAAGGCCGGATTTCCCAAGATTCTTGACAGGATGGCACCTGCATGCGCTTGTCCGCGCGAATTTCGGGTGGGCCGCGGCGTCCCGTTCTCACCCCAGACCCGCCGGATCAGCCGAGAGAAGACTGCCATGCATCGCTACCGTTCCCATACCTGCGCTCAGCTTCGCCCCGAGCATGTCGGGAACACGGTACGCCTGTCGGGCTGGGCGCATCGCATTCGCGATCACGGCGGCCTGCTGTTCATCGACCTGCGCGACCACTATGGCCTGACGCAGATCGTCGTCGATCCCGAGTCGCCCGCCTTCAAGACGGCCGAGACCGTGCGCGGCGAGTGGGTCATCCGCATCGACGGCGAGGTGAAGGCGCGCACGCCCGAGACCGTCAACGCCAAGCTGCCGACCGGCGAGGTCGAGGTCTTCGCGCGCGAGATCGAGGTGCTCGGCCCCGCCAAGGAGCTGCCGCTGCCGGTCTTCGGCGAGCCGGATTATCCGGAGGACGTGCGCCTCCGCTACCGCTTCTTGGATCTCCGCCGCGAGACACTTCACCGCAACATCATGCGCCGTACGCAGGTCGTCGCCTCGATGCGCCGCCGCATGAACGAGATCGGCTTCAACGAGTTCCAGACACCGATCCTGACGGCGTCGAGCCCCGAGGGCGCGCGCGACTTCCTCGTGCCCTCGCGCCTCCACAACGGCATGTTCTACGCCCTGCCGCAGGCTCCCCAGCAGTACAAGCAGCTGCTGATGATGTCGGGCTTCGACCGCTATTTCCAGATCGCGCCCTGCTTCCGTGACGAGGACCCCCGCGCCGACCGCTTCTACGGCGAGTTCTACCAGCTCGATCTCGAGATGAGCTTCGTCGAGCAGGAGGACATCTTCCAGACGATGGAACCGGTGATCCGGGGCATCTTCGAAGAATTCGCGGACGGCAAGCCGGTCAGCCAGACGTTCCGACGCATTCCCTACGCCGATTCGATCCGCCGCTACGGCTCGGACAAGCCGGACCTGCGCAATCCGATCGAGATGCAGGCCGTGACCGAGCACTTCGCCGGTTCCGGCTTCAAGGTCTTTGCGGGCATGATCGCGAGCGATCCGGCGGTCGAGGTCTGGGCGATCCCGGCGAAGACCGGCGGGTCCAGGGCCTTCTGCGATCGCATGAACGCCTGGGCGCAAGGGGAAGGGCAGCCGGGCCTCGGCTACATCTTCTGGCGCGAGGAAGACGGCAAGCTCGGCGGCGCCGGGCCGCTGGCGAAGAACATCGGGGAGGAGCGCACCGAAGCCGTTCGTACCCAGCTCGGGCTCGAGGCGGGCGACGCCTGCTTCTTCGTCGCGGGCCGCCCCGAGAAGTTCTACCCCTTCGCCGGCTCGGCGCGCACGCGCGTCGGCGAGGAACTGAATCTCGTCGACCGCGACCGGTTCGAACTCGCCTGGATCATCGACTTCCCGTTCTACGAGTGGGACGAAGACAACAAGAAGGTGGACTTCGCCCACAACCCGTTCTCGATGCCGCAGGGCGGCATGGAGGCGTTGCAGGGACAGGAGCCGCTGTCGATCAAGGCATTCCAGTACGACATCGTCTGCAACGGTTTCGAGATCGCGTCCGGCGGCATCCGCAACCAGCTGCCCGAGGTGATGGTCAAGGCCTTCGAGATCGCGGGCTACAGCCAGGCCGATGTCGAGGAGCGCTTCGGCGGGCTCTACCGCGCCTTCCAGTATGGCGCGCCGCCGCATGGCGGCATGGCGGCGGGTGTCGACCGTATCGTCATGCTTCTTTGCGGCGCGAAGAACCTGCGCGAGATCGCACTGTTCCCGATGAACCAGCAGGCGCACGACCTCCTGATGGGCGCGCCGGCCGAAGCCAGCCCCGCCCAGCTTCGCGAACTCGGCATCCGCGCGATCCCGCAGCCGCCGAAGGGCTGAGGCCGTCAGCCGATCGACCATTCGAAAAGGGCGCCGCGGCGCCCTTTTCTATGGCCGCCCTTCGAAACCGTATTCGTCCGCAAGGTCCCACGGACCGCCGCGATAGTGCCAGAGAAGGAGCCCCGTGCCCTCCGTCTCGAACGGCGAGAACGCGGCTTTCAGGTCGGCACAGAGCGCCTTCGCCTCGCGCGCCGGAGCCTTGTTCTGGATCGTGACGTGCGGCGAGAAGCCCGAGGCATCCTGGCGTGACAGGTCGCCCGACCAGCGCTCGGCGAGCTCGGCGCGTAAAGCCTTCAAGGCATCGCAGCGGATCTCGTAGGCCGATCCGTAGCCGAGAAAGCGGATACCTTCAGCGCTCAGCCGCAACGGCGGTGTTCCCTTCGCCACTGCGGCAAGATCGCGATGGATCGCCGGCAGACGCTCGCCCGGGAGCTTGTGAAAGAGCGTGAGGTGTGCCGGCAGCATGTTGCGCGCCGGCGGGAAGTACCGCCGACGCATGGCGTCGAAACGCTCAAAGCTCGCCGCGTCGAAGCGCAGCGTCAGGATCAGCGGGTCGATGTCCACCCCGATCCCGCCGCGATCAATTGCCGGAGCGAACCGAGAGGTTGAGCACCTGCGGCAGGGTCTGCGGCGCGCCCATGGCAGCACCGAGGATCTGCGTCGCCGGCACCGGAGCGGGCGGGGCGATCGAGATACGGAGCGACTTCGGGTTCTCGAGGAAGTCCTTCACCGCGCCGGTGACCTGCGCCTGGAAATCCGGGTTCTGGATGTAAGCCAGCGCCAGCGGCAGCGACCCGACGAGGCCGGACACCATCTGCTCGCGCGTCTGGTTGTTCTGCTTGGCGTAGTAGTCGAGAAGGCGGTTGGTCAGCGAGTTGTCGGTGAAGGACAGTTCGGCCGACTGAAGATAGAGCTGCGAGATCAGTCCGATGACCGCCATGCCGCTGGCGTCGTTCTGCCCCCCGCTCGCCTGCATCTGCTGGCTGAGCTGGCTCAGCGACTGGATGAAGCTCGGCGTGTAACCCGTGATCGTGTAGGCGAAATTCAGCGTCCCGGCGTTGTCGACGGCGATCTGCAGCGGGTCGAGCGTCAAGGCGCCGGACTGCGGGTTCCACGAGCCGTTGCCGGTCGCCGTTCCCGTGAGCTGCTGATAACCGAGATCGGCCATGACCGCCGAGCCGCCTTCGCCGCCCGACGCCTGCGTGTCGACAGTGAAACGCTGGACGCCGAACGTGCCGCTGTAGGCGGTTCCGTTGCCACCGCCGGCGCGCAGCTCGACGCCGTCGATGCCGAGCACCTGACGTCCTTCATGCTCGGCCGTGACATTCGCCACGGCCATACGATCGAAAAACACCGGCGAGGCGGCGGTGCCGCCGTTCGCCGGCGGGATCTGCATGCCGTCGATCACGATGCCGGACGCGCGCGTGCGCGTCGGCCCGTCCGTGCGGTCGATGTCGGCCGGCGCAACGCGCTCGACCCGCCAGCCCTCCGGCGTCGAACCGGTGACCCCCTGGAACCGGAGATCGCCGAGAGAAAGCGGGCTCTCGCCAGGAGCCCCGCCGTGCAGGTTCGCAGCCGACAGGACCACATCGTTCCCATCGCTGGTTGCGCTCGAATAATCGAGAACCACCTGCTGGCTGGCCATCGCGGCCTTCAGGCGCTCCGCGAAGGCCTGAGCGTCCGCCGCCAGCGACGACGTCGTGCCCGCGAGGACGAAAGCGAGGCCCGCGAGGACACGGCGGGACGGGAAGACGCGCATGAAGACACCTTTCTGACGGTGGCGATACCGATGGCCGATTCGACCGCACCGAGCGAACCCGCAAGGGACGCCGCTAATATGGCGGTTTCGGCCGTTTAGAAAAGGGATCGCCCGGCGCTACCGACCTCGCGATCGCGTTTTGTTCTCCTCTTGTTCCTGATGGTTGTTTCGGCTAAGGCCGACGCCATGGGCAAGCCAGTGGATACCCCGCCGAACGGCGGCGACATCGAACCGATCGATCTCAAGGCGGCGCTGGAGGAGCGCTACCTCGCCTATGCGCTGTCCACGATCATGGGGCGGGCGCTGCCGGACGTGCGCGACGGGCTGAAGCCGGTGCATCGACGCATCGTGCATGCCATGCGCGTGCTCAAGCTCGATCCGGGTCAGGGCTACAAGAAGTGCGCCCGTATCGTCGGCGACGTGATGGGCAAGTTTCACCCGCACGGCGACGCGTCGATCTACGATGCCCTCGTGCGTCTCGCACAGGATTTCTCTATCCGCTATCCGCTGATCGACGGACAGGGCAACTTCGGCAACGTCGACGGGGATAGCGCGGCGGCGATGCGCTACACCGAAGCGCGGATGACCGATGTCGCGACGCTGATCCTGCGCGGCATCGACGAGAACGCCGTCGATTTCCGCCCGACCTACAACGAGGAGGACCAAGAGCCGGTCGTCCTGCCGGGCGCCTTTCCCAATCTCCTCGCGAACGGTTCGTCCGGCATCGCCGTCGGCATGGCGACCTCCATCCCGCCGCACAACGCGGCCGAGATCTGCGACGCCGCGCTGAAGCTGATCGAGCAGCCGGACGCGGATGTCGACGCGCTTCTGAAGTTCGTTCAGGGCCCGGATTTCCCGACCGGCGGCATCGTGGTCGATGGGCGCGAGACGATCCGCGAGGCCTACGCCACGGGGCGCGGGTCGTTTCGCGTTCGCGCGCGCTGGGAGCGGGAGGAGCAGGGACGGGGCGGCTACGTCGTCGTCGTCACCGAAATCCCCTATCAGGTGCAGAAGTCCCGGCTGATCGAGAAGATCGCGGACCTTCTGACCGCCAAACGCCTGCCGCTGCTCGCCGACATCCGCGACGAGTCGGCCGAGGACGTGCGCATCGTGTTGGAGCCGAAGGCCCGGACGGTGGACCCGGTACTCCTGATGGAGTCGCTCTTCCGCCTGACCGATCTGGAGTCGCGCATCCCGCTGAACATGAACGTCCTGTCGGGCGGCAAGGTGCCGAAGGTCCTGTCGCTCCGCGAGGTGCTGGTCGAGTGGCTGGCGCATCAGCGAGAGGTGCTGGTCCGGCGCTCGCAATACCGGCTCGACCAGATCGAGCGGCGTCTGGAGATCCTCGGCGGCTACATCATCGCCTTCCTCAACCTCGACGAGGTGATCCGCATCATCCGCGAGGAGGATGAGCCGAAGACCGTCCTGATGTCGACGTTCCAGCTTACGGACGTACAGGCCGAGGCAATCCTCAACATGCGCCTGCGCTCGCTGCGCAAGCTCGAGGAGTTCGAACTGAAGCGCGAGTTCGATTCGCTGAGCGAAGAGCGCGATGCGAAGCAGGCCCTGCTCGGCTCCACCGAACTGCAATGGTCGACGGTCGCGGGCGAGGTTCGCGAGGTGCGCGAGGCCTTCTCGAAGAAGACCAAGCTCGGCAAGCGCCGCACGACCTTCGCCGACGCTCCCGAACATTCATCCGACGATATCGCCGTCGCCCTGATCGAGAAGGAGCCGGTCACGATCGTCCTGTCGCAGAAGGGTTTCCTTCGCGCGATGCGCGGGCATCTGATCGATCTCTCCGGCCTGACGTTCCGCGAAGGCGACGGGCTGAAGCTCGCCTTTCCGGCTTTGACGACCGACAGGCTGGTGTTCCTGTCGACCAACGGCCGGGCATTCACGCTGGGCGCCGACAAACTGCCGGGCGGGCGCGGTCACGGCGACCCGATCCGCCTCGCGATCGAACTCGAGGACGATCAGGACATCGCGATGGGCTTCGTGCCCGATCCGGCGGCCAAGCGCCTCGTCGCGTCGAGCGACGGCAACGGCTTCATCGTGTCCGAGGGCGAACTCGTATCGTCGACCCGCAAGGGCAAGCAGATCCTCAACGTCGCGGGCGCCGTGCGCCTCCTGCGGGCCGAACGGATCAACGGCGGCGATGCCGTCGCGGTGGTCGGCGACAACCGCAAGATGCTCGTCTTCCCGCTCGCGCAGGTGCCGGAGATGGTTCGTGGCAAGGGCGTCCGGCTGCAGCGGTTCAAGGACGGCGGGCTGCCCGACATCAAGGTCTTCAAGCTGGCCGAGGGGCTGACCTGGACCGATCCCGCGGGTCGTGTCTTCACGCGGTCGGACGCGGAGCTGATGGAGTGGCGCGGCGACCGGGCACAGGCTGGTCGACTGGTGCCGAAAGGCTTTCCGAAGAGCGGCCGCTTCGGGTGAGGACGGTCAGCCGTGACTACTTTGCCGAAATGTATGTCGCCGGCGTCTTGGCGGACGGAGGCTGGGACATCTACTTCCCGCGTCGCGACAGAGGCTTCGACATGATCGTCAGCCGACCGACAGAAGACGGCACCTTGGTCCGACCCGTTCAGGTCAAGGGCAAATATGCGACGATCGAGAAGACCGCGAAGGGACGATACGGTTACGTCGGGCAGCTGACTGCTTTGCATGACGACATGATTCTTTCCATGCCGTACTTCGTCTCAGACAAGTCCGCTGCGCCCGTCCACATCGCATGGATGTCCCGCAAAGAGATCAAGCCGTCTTCACGAGGCTTCTCATGCGAGCCCGCCCGTTTTCGAGAGGGGCGCCCCGAGCCTCGCCCAGGCTTCCTTCATTGCTTCGACGAGCGCGGCCTGTCCCGCTTCACGGGCTAGGAACGTCCGGCACGTCCCTTGAACGGTAGCGCTCCCAGCCCTTCGCCATGAGGTGTTCCTGCGGCTGATACCGAATCTTGTACTGCATCTTCCGGGAGCCCTCGACCCAGTAGCCGAGGTAGAGATAGGGGAGCCCGAGCTCCTTCGTCCGGCGGATGTGATCGAGGATCATGAACGTGCCGAGACTGCGATCGACCTCGTCCGGCCGATAGAACGAATAGACCATCGACATGCCGTCGGCCATCACGTCGCTGAGCGCGACCGCCATCAGGCCTTCGTCCGAACGCCCGGTGATGCGGTAGTCCGGGCCCTTGCGCCGATACTGGATCAGCCGCGTATCGACCTGGCTGTCCTCGATCATCATCGCGTAGTCCATCGCGCTCATCTCGGCCATGCCGCCGCTGGCGTGGCGGGCTTCGAGATAGCGGCGGAAGAGCGCGAACTGCTCGGATGTCGGCTCCGCCGTGGCCATGTGGCCGAAGAGGTCGGCGTTGGTCTGCAGGACGCGCCGCATCGACCGCGTCGGCTCGAATTCGTCGACGAGGATCCTCACGGAGACGCAGGCCCGGCAGCGTTCGCAGGCAGGGCGGTAGGCGATGTTCTGGCTTCGACGGAAGCCGCCTTGCGTCAGAAGGTCGAGCAGTGCCGGCGCCCGTGCACCGGCGAGATGGGTGAACACTTTCCGCTCGAACTGCCCGTCGAGATAGGGGCAGGGTGAGGGCGCCGTCAGAAAGAATTGCGGGCTCTGGGGGTGAGCGGTCATGCGGTCGGCGCCTCGGCTCGCGCGTGGGGGTCGATCCGCGCGCGCAATTTCAATTTGATGGTCGCAGGCTCGCTTGGAAAGCTCTCCTGACGATCCCGGCCGAAAAAATCCGCGCGTCCTGCCGTCGCATCAGCGCCGCCGAACGACGACGGTCCCGAGCAGGAGATCCTGGATCAGCTGCTTGCGCGCGGTGAAGAGGCCGACGAGCACGA
>NZ_CAJYIU010000074.1 GCF_913775355.1 uncultured Aureimonas sp. | reverse complement strand
GGAGAGCCCGACCCGCGCGGCGGCGCGCTCGACGCCGTGGCCTTCCGCGATGGCTTCGAGGAAGGCGCGCTGGCGCTCGGCGGACCAGCCGTCGGCGCGGCGCGAGGCGGTGAACGGCGTGGCGAGCGGGTCGGCGGCGGGGGCGGGTGGCGTCTCGGCCCGGCGAGCGGGGGCGGTGATGCCTTCCATTGGCGACATGACGGTCATGGGCGCGGCTCGCTGCGGCTGGGGGAGGCGGCAAGGGTGCGCGGTGTTGGAGGGTGTAGGACAGGGGGCGCCGTGATGGGTCAGCGAAAGGCACGCTGAGGGCTTGTCGCGGATTATGTAGCTACATAATGTAGGGATGGAGATCAGCTTCGATCCGGAGAAACGCGCCGCCACGCTGAGGGAACGCGGACTCGATTTCGCCGACGCCGCCCGGGTGTTCGACGCGCCGAAATTCGAGTTCGAAGATGACCGCTTCGATTATCCGGAGGTGCGGTGGTCGACGATCGGGCTGCTGGATGACCGAATGGTCGTGGTGATCTGGATCGAGGCCGAAGGTGGCCGTCGTGTCCTGTCGATGAGGAAGGCCAATGAGCGAGAACAAGCACGATACCGCGGAAAGCTCGCTTGATCCGGCGGATGACGCGCCGGAGTGGACGGACGAGATGTTCGAGATCGCCGAGTTCTCGATCGGCGGCAAGGTCATCCGCCCGGCGACGGGCTATCTCGGCCCGAACGGCGTGGTGCGCGGGCGCCCTCCGCTGCGCGCGCGCGCCAAGCAGCAGGTGACGCTGCGGCTCGACCCCGACGTGGTCGAGCGCTTCCGCGCCGACGGGCCGGGGTGGCAGGGGCGGATCAACGACGCTTTGAGGAAGGCGGCGGGGCTGTGATGTCGAACTGCAGCGTCCGCTCGGCCGACCCGTCGTTCGGCAGAATAGTGCGTGCGCGGGGCTGATGGTGGGTGAGCTGAGACGCTACGAGATCTTCGCCGACTATTTCCAGTTCTACCTTTGGGACGGGCGCTACCATCCCGACGATCTCGGCGCCTTCACCGATGAGGAATGCGCGCGGCACGTCAAGGTGGCGCCGCACGTGGTCCTCATCATGCCAGTCCGCAACATGACAGTGCCGGTCGTACTCGACCTATGCGACGCTGCGCCAGCCGATCCCGATCCCACCGAGTGGGATCATGTTGTCGACGTCAGCCTGGCGCTACCGTCGGGCGAGCTGGAGCTAGAAGGTTGGCAGGAAGAGCCGATCGACCGGATCCCGGTCGCGCCGGGCAGCTATCGTGTTCGGGTCTGCATGGCCGGTCTCGACACGCTCAGCGAGAACGGGCTCGAAGGCGACGACCATTATCGACTGACGCTCTGGCCCGCGCCCGAGGCGCCGCTCGTCGTCTGGAAACAGCATGCGCCGCTGCCGGATCGATCGTGATCGCGGCGACGCGTTCTCCGTCGAGCGTGTGGTCCGGCCGATATAGTCGGACATAGCGAGCCGGTCGGCGTGGCATCGTACGCTCAGACGAGTGGGAGCATTATCTCCCGCGATGCCGTTCGATGATCGCCCGCGCCATCGCCATCACTTCCTCATGCGGGATGCCCGGCTCGGTCGAGGCCATCGCCTTCTCGACCTTGGCGCGGAACCACGCGTCATAGGCGGCGGCCTCGTCGTGCGGCGACACGGTGACCGTGTCGGCTGGTAGCTTCGGCATCACCGCATCATACAGGACGGCGGCGATGCGCGAAAGCGCGCTCGCCGTTCGGCCGCGGCGCATGGCCCCAGGGTGGGGATCGTTGCGATGTGCTCCTGCGGAAGCAGGAACCCAGGGTTCAACACGCTGCAAGATGTTGCTCTGCTCGGCCCTGGGTTCCGGCGTTCGCCGGAACACGGTCATCAAACCCGTAAGTTGCACAATCTCGCCACGATCCCAGATCGGCGAGGCTCGAGCAGTTCGCTCGGCGAACGAAGCGCCGACCCGCGCTGGGCGATCGCCGCTCCGCTCGCGCCAAGCAGCAGATGACGCTGCGGCTCGACCCCCGTGATGACGTGTCTACCAGTCTGCCCCGAGCTGATGAAGCGCCTCAAGGAGCGCCCGTTTGCTCGTCGATCGTCGGTTGCCGGCGTTTCGCGGCATGTCCGGCTCGCCGAGCTCTTCCCGTCGCACCGACAGACGGGACACGAGATCGTCGTGCGCGATCACACGACCCTGCCAGTCGGCCGCGATGTCAGTCTTCGAGGTCGGCGACGCCATGATCGTCTCCCGCTTCGCGGCGGATACGCTCTTCCAGATAGACTCGATCGAGGTCGGGATGAAGCCGGAACAAGGTTCGCGCCTGGAGCAGCATCTCGGGTGCGGTCCCGGAGACATATTGGCCCATGCGGTCGGCGATCAGGTCCTCCACCGGGATGATCGCGAAGGCGGCCTCGGGTGCCAGCCCGCTGACCAAGAGCAAGCGGCTCCGATCATTGGCGCCGCCGAACGGCGTGGCGGCGACCACCTCGACGCCGAGCCGGAGGTCGGGGTGGAGCCAGCCTAGCGTATGACCCACTCCCGCTGGCCTGACGAACCCGAGCCGTACCAGCTCCTCCTCGAGCTCGGCCTGAACCGGCGACGTGAGGTCGAGATCACCGGTCATCAGCGCGCTACCGGAGAAATATTCGGCGGCGGCCCCACCGACGAGGATCGGCCGCGGCAGGCCGCGCGCCCGCATCGCCTCATTCACTCGCGCGAGCAACGCCAACGCGCGCAGCAGCTCGGGCCGGTGCGGCATTACTCCGCCGCCTCGGCCTCCGCCTTCACCCCGGCCCCGCGCTTCCCCAGCAGCGGCTTGAGATACCGCCCGGTGAAGCTCCTTTTCTCCTTCACCACCTCCTCGGGCGTGCCGACCGCGACGATCTCGCCGCCCTTGACGCCGCCCTCGGGGCCGAGATCGATGATCCAGTCGGCGGTCTTGATCACGTCGAGGTTGTGCTCGATCACCACCACGGTGTTGCCCTGCTCCACCAGCGCATGCAGCACCTCGAGCAATTTGCGCACGTCCTCGAAGTGCAGCCCCGTCGTCGGCTCGTCGAGGATATACAGCGTGTTCCCCGTCGCGCGACGCGACAGTTCCTTGGCGAGCTTCACCCGCTGCGCCTCGCCGCCCGAGAGCGTCGTCGCCTGCTGCCCGACCTTGACGTAGCCCAGCCCGACCTCGACCAGCATCGCCATCTTGTCGCGGATCGGCGGCACGTTGGCGAAGAAGCCCGCGGCGTCCTCCACCGTCATGTCGAGCACGTCGGCGATCGAGTGGCCCTTGAACTTCACCTCCAGCGTCTCGC
>NZ_CAJYIU010000073.1 GCF_913775355.1 uncultured Aureimonas sp. | reverse complement strand
ACGCGCCCGACGCGGCCGAGGGGAAGCGTCTCAGGCGTCAGGTCGTCGAGGTGGAGAAGCAGCGCGACCTCGCCCGCAGGGACTACGCCGGCGGGCGGCAGCGGCACCTCGCCGGGCGTGCGGTGCTCTTCGAGCGACGCCGGGTTCTCGTCGAGCCCCTTAGCCTCGAACCGCCCGTCGGTGTAGCGGCGGATGTTCTCGGCCCGCGCGACATAGTGCTTGCCGCGCGTGTGGAGCCCGGCCACCCAGCGCCAAGAGAGAGTGTTGCTCGCCGGATCGCCGTCGAGGAGATGGTGCATGAAGAAGTCCGCCCCGAGCGCCCAGGGCAGGCGAAGCGTGAAGATCCAGATCGAGGCGAACCACATGCGCGTGTGGTTGTGCAGCCAGCTTGTCTCGACGAGCTCGCGCGCCCAGGCGTCGAAGCAGTCGATGCCCGTGCGCCCCTCGATGGCGGCCGCGTGGGCGCGCCGCAGGCCGGCTTCCGCGTCCAGCCGCTCCTGCCCGGCCCGCGCGAGCGCCAGGCAGTCGCTCCAGATGCCGGGATGCGTTTCGAGGTAGCCCTTGAAATAGGTCCGCCAGAACACCTCGGACACGAACTTCTCGGCACCGCGCTCGCCCAGCGCGGATCGCGCTGCCGCGACGACCTCCCGCTCGTCCAGCAGCCGGCGCCGGAGATAGGGCGAGAGGGCCGAGGTCGTCGGTCGCCGGCCGGGACCATGGTCGGTGTTGCGCATGGCAGCGTAGTCGGCCGCGTCCTCGCGCAGGAAACGGTCGAGACGTTCGAGGCCGGCCTGCCGGGTGAGAAGGGTCGGTGCGTTCATGCGGCCGCTAGATGGCAAAGCATCACACGTCGTCCATGCGACCGATGCGCCGACGCCGGCCTGACCTCCCGCGCCGCACCGGGGCAACCGGGCGAGCAGATGGGGCCCGAGCAACGCGGATCGCAGTGGCCGTGATTGTCGCCGAGGTCTAGTCTCGCGGCCGTTGTGCGGCGACGGCAGCGAGACGTATCGGAGACATGACGCCGTCGTTGCCGGGAGAGCGCGGGACGGGATCGAGCGGGGGAGGTTCATGGACGATCACGGGCGGACCGGGGCCCCGACGCTTCGCGATGTGGCCCGGCGGGCCGCGGTGAGCCTTGCGACCGCCGACCGGGTGGTGAACCGGCGGCCGGGGGTGCGGGCGGCGACGATCGAGCGCGTCGAGGCCGCAGTGCGCGAGCTCGGCTTCGAGCGCCATGCGGGTGCGGCCGCCCTCGCCCGCCGCTCGGGCTTCCATGTCACCGCCATCCTGCCGCGCTTCGCCAATCCGTTCGTCGCCGGGCTTGCCGAAGACCTCGGCGAAGCCTGCCGCGCCGAGGGGCAGCGCCGCCTGACGCTCGCGCTCGACGAGGTCGACCGCTTTTCCCCGGCCATCCTGGTGGATGCGCTGGCGAGGGCCGCGAGCGAAGCCGACGCCGTCATCACCATGGGGCTCGACGATCCGCGCGTCGCCGAGGCGATCGACGCGGCGGTCGCGGGCGGGGTGCCGGTGGTGACGCTCGTGTCCGACGTGCCGGGATCGAAGCGTCAGCGCTATGTCGGGATCGACAACCGGGCGGCCGGCCGTGTCGCGGCGACGATCATCGGTCGGTTCGCCGCCGAGCCTGCGGGAACGGTCCTCGTGGTGCTGGGCTCGCGGAACCTGCGCGACCATCGCGACCGGCTGGAGGGCTTTCAGGCGGCTCTTCGCGAAGGCTTCCCCGCCATGACGATCGCAGCCGTCGTCGAAGGCGCCGACGACATCGATCGGACGCACGCGCTCGTGCGCGATGCGCTGGCGTCGGGCGCGAGCCCCTGTGCGATCTACAACGCGGGAGCCGGCTCGTCGGGCGTCGCCGCCGCGATCCGGGCGGCGGGGATCGCGCCGGTCGTGATCGGCCATGAACTGACGCCGGAGACGCGCCCCCTCCTCGAGGCCGGCATTCTCGACGCCCTGATCGTGCAGGATCCGGGGCACGAGGCGCGCTCGGCCGTGCGCAGCGTGATGGCCGCGCTGACGGGGACGGCGCTCAACGAGAACCAGGAGCGCATCCGCATCGAGGTCCTCTTCCCCGACAACCTGCCATAGGCCGTGTTGCCACGTGCCGTCAGTTGGGTTACCCAAGTCGAGGAGATTTGAGGTACGTAGCTCAAAGCAGCAAGAACGGCGGCGATGCTGCCGTCCGGGCGCGGGACGGCGGGCGCGCGAGGCACCGGATGGAGGTCCGGCCGCGATGCCCCGCCGCCATCCGCATCCGGGGCGGTGTCGGCGAGATCCCGGCGTGTGAGCCGGACCTCAGGGACGACGGAACAAGGGTGCCGGGGGAGGACGGATCGAGGGATCCGGCATCGGCACCGAACACGGGAGACGAACGATGAACCGCAGAACCATGCTTCTGGCCGCCACCATGCTCGGGCTCGGCCTTTCGACGCTCGGTGCGTCGGCGCAGGACAAGGGCACGGTCGGCGTCCTGATGCCGACGAAGTCCTCGCAGCGCTGGATCCAGGACGGCGACAACATCGTCAAGCAGTTGCAGGAGCGCGGCTACAAGACCGACCTGCAGTATGCCGAGGACGACATCCCGACGCAGATCAGCCAGCTCGAGAACATGGTGGCGGCCGGCGTCCAGTCGCTGGTGATCGCCTCGATTGACGGCACGACGCTGACGGACGTGCTGCAGCAGGCGCACGACAAGGGCATCAAGGTCATTGCTTACGACCGCCTGATCCGCAACTCGCCGAACGTCGACTATTACACCACGTTCGACAACTTCAAGGTCGGCGTCCTGCAGGCGACCTCGATCGCGGACAAGCTCGACCTGAAGGGCGGCAAGGGCTCCTATGCCATCGAGCTCTTCGGCGGCTCGCCGGACGACAACAACGCGTTCTTCTTCTACAACGGCGCGATGAGCGTGCTGCAGCCCTACATCGACAGCGGCAAGCTGGTCGTTACGTCGGGCGAAATGGGCATGGACAAGATCGGCACCCTGCGCTGGGATCCGGCGGTCGCCCAGGCCCGCATGGAGAACCTCCTGTCGTCCTACTACGGCAGCAAGCAGATCGACGCCGTCCTGTCGCCCAACGACAGCCTCGCGATCGGCATCATCTCGGCGCTCACCGCCAACGGCTACGGCGGGAGCGGCAAGCCGATGCCGGTCATTTCCGGTCAGGACGCCGACCTGCCGTCGGTGAAGGCGATCCTAGCAGGCGAGCAGTACTCGACCGTCTTCAAGGACACCCGCGATCTTGCCAAGGTCACCGTCGACATGATCGATGCGATCGGTCAGGGCAAGGAGCCGGTGGTCAACGACACCAAGACCTACGAGAACGGCGTCAAGGTGGTGCCCGCCAACCTCCTGACGCCGGTGCTGGTGACCAAGGACGACATCCAGAAGACGATCGTCGAGAGCGGCTACTACACGGCCGACCAGCTGAAGTAAGCCACACGCACAGAGCAAGAGGACGCCCGTCGATCCTGTCGGCGGGCGTCCTTGCGACCGCCCCCCTTATTTCGGGGTCCTGCGAGCGATTGGCCGCACGGCGCGGGGCGCGACTTTGGCCGAGGCGTCCCCATCTCCCCTGCGACGACGGAACCGACGATCCGACGTGGCCGCAGCGATCGTTCGCCTCGCGGCGCGCCGGGCTCGATCGGACAGTGCAGGATGAGGAAGCGATGAGCGGGTGGGACAACGGATCGAAGGGCCGGTCGGTACCGAGCGGTCGCCTGTCGCGGCTCGGCCAGTTCGGGCGGCTGGCGGGCGGGATCGCCGGCGGCATGCTCGCTGAAGGGGCCAGGCGCCTCGCGGACGGCGAGCGGCCCAGGATCGGCGACATGCTGCTGACGCCCGGCAATCTCGTGCGCGTCGCCGACCGCCTGTCGCACCTGCGCGGCGCGGCCATGAAGCTCGGCCAGATGATCTCGCTGGATGCCGGCGACACGCTGCCGCCGGAACTCTCCGAGATCATGGCGCGGCTTCGCGCCGAGGCCGACCCGATGCCGCGCGTCCAGCTCGAGCGGGTACTGGCGGCCGAGTGGGGCCGCGAGTGGCGGATCCGCTTCGAGCGCTTCGACGACCGTCCGATCGCCGCCGCCTCGATCGGACAGGTGCATCGCGCACGGGCGCTCGACGGCCGCGAGCTGGCGATCAAGGTGCAGTATCCCGGCGTGCGCGGCAGCATCGATGCGGATGTAGACAACGTCGCAACGCTCCTGCGCGTCTCCGGCCTCCTGCCGCCCCATCTCGACATCACGGCCCTCCTCGCCGAGGCGAAGGCGCAGCTGCACGAGGAAACCGACTACCGGCGCGAGGGTGCCGAGA
>NZ_CAJYIU010000072.1 GCF_913775355.1 uncultured Aureimonas sp. | reverse complement strand
ACTCCTCGACGTCGCTCGCCTGGATGGAGACCTGCCGGGTCTCGGCGACCATTCGCAGGACTCCCGAGGCCAGCTCGTCGAAGCGGACGTACAGTCCGGCGAGCGTCAGCGCCTCGGACTGGAGGATCAGTTCGGCGAACCACTGCCGCATGACCAATGCGTCGCTGAAGAGCCGTGCGAACAGGGGCTCGAGCACGGTGATGTCGAGCAACGTTTCGTTGACGTCGAAGACGATGACGGAAGGGGTCTGCGGCATGTTGGGAATCCTGTTCTTGTCGCCCAAACGGGAGCCATACGGGATCGCGGTCCGTTACCCGTCCCGAAGCATTGCCATGCCGAGCCTCAACCGGAGGGCCGTGGTGATCGCGCACAGAGCGGCGTAGCCGTAGGCGATCGCCGGGAAGTAGGTCGGCACAAGGCACATGGCGACGAAGACCGCGATCGTCTCAGCGCCCTCAGCGAGCGCCCCGACGTAATAGATGCCCTTCGCCGGGAACTTAGCGGACCGCAGGCCCCGGCGCTCGGCGATGAGCGAGAAGGCGAGGAAGCTGGTTCCCGTTCCGACAAAGCTGGCGATGAGGACGGCGGCCGCCAGGGCGTTCGCGGCCGGATCCGCGAGCGCGAAGGCAAGCGGCACGAGCGTGTAGAAGGCGAAGTCGAGAACGATGTCGAGGAACGCGCCCCTGTCCGTCGGACGGGTGGCGCGCGCAACGCTCCCGTCGAGACCGTCGACCAGTCTGTTGGCCGCGATCGCCAGAAGGCCGGCGAGATACCAGTTGGCCCAGATGAGGGCGAAGGCCACGACGCCGAACCCGAACCCCGTCCACGACAGCGCATCGGCCCGCACGCCTCGCTTCGCGAGCACCCGAGCCATCGGGACGAGGACGCGGTTCTGGAGCGGGATGATGCGATGGTCGAACATGGCGGCCTGCCGGTCCCGTCAAAGGTCGTTGAGCGTCCAGTCATAGGCCAGGTACCTGATCCGCGCGCTCTTCGGCAGCTCCACCGGGGCGTTCGCCCGGATCCAGCCCGCTAGGTCGCCCCCGTCGAAATCGTCCCGATACCAGTCCATGACCTTGCTGACGCGAGCGGCGGCACCGTCGGCAGAGTAGCCCTTTGCGGGACTGGCGAATGTCCTGGCCACCTGGTCGGCGAGCTGCGCGTCGAGGTTCCGAGCGACATAGGGTTCGGCGCGCAGGTCCGGACAGGAGATCGCCGCGCAGTTGACGGCGAAGTGGATCCTCGGTTCGCCGAGCTTGCGGATGGTCCCGTGCGCAATGTCGTCGAGACTCATCTCCCGACCGCCGATCGGCCAGCGGAAGCGCTTCCAGGGGCTGGCCAGCAAGCCACCGAGGTTCTTGATCGAGCGCGTCTCACCCTCCCGGGTGATGAGATCGACCGTCAGGAAGTTGTAGGCGTTGATCCAGTAGGCGAGCTTCTCCTGCCGACTGGCGGCGGAATTTGGATCGGACGCCAACAGGGCCGCCAGGGCTTCGGCATGCCGCGCGTCCCTGCGCCACGACCCGTAATCGACGCCCGCGTAAGCGATGCCGTTCCTGCGGGCCGGACGGACGTGGGCGCTCAACAGTCCGCCATACGCCGTCGCGAAGCGCTCGTACGATGCGTCGGCCGCGCGAGCCTCGATCGCCCCGCCGGCCAATGTCAGCCCCACGGCGACGAGCGCGACCAGCGCGGTGGTCCCCAAGCGGCCCGACTTCCATTTCCGGTAGGCGACCGGAAGGAGCGCCACGAGGCCGAGCAGCGTGAACGCCACCAGGACGTCGGCCGACACGAGATCCGAGAGGCTCGAGATGGTGCCGAGCTCACGGCCGAGATGCGCATAGACGAACGTGCCGGGAACGATGCCGAGAAGGGTCGCAAGGACGTAGGTCCGCAATCCGACGCCCAGGAGGGCAGGCGCGATGTTGACGGCGAAGAAGGGAAACAGCGGCACGAGCCGCATGAAGAGCAGGTACTCGAAGGCGTTCCGGCGGAAGCTCTCCGAGACCCGCTCGGCCAGGGGGCCGGCACGCGCGCGCAACGCGCCGCCGACCGACGAGCGCGCGACCAGGAAGAGGATGGTCGCGCCGACCGTGGCGGAGACCACGGCGAGCGCCCCGCCGACTAGCGTGCCGAAGAGAAAGCCTCCGAGCAGCGTCATGACGGACGCCGCGGGCAGCGACAGCGCCGTGATCGCGACATAGGCGGCGAAGAAAGTCACCCCCGAGAAGACCGGTCGCGCTTCCACGTAGGACAGAAGCTCCTCGCGTCGCGCCTTCACCGTCTCGATGTTGAGGTAGTCAGTCAGTCCAAGGGCGTAGGCGCCGAGCGTGAGGACGACGATGACCGCGACGAGAACCCATCCGCGACGGGACATGGGGCGAGACCTTTCGATCGACGATGAGAAGCTGAAGGGGGGACGAGAATGGTTCACCAGCGCGGGAGCTTGCGGAGCATGGACACGAGGCGACGTGTCCGATCGCTGAAGAGGGCCGGGCTGTACCAATCCCCCGCGGCCTGCTTGGAGACCTCCGAGAGCGTCGGATAGGGAAGCACGAGGGATGCGACGTCGCGGAGCTTCAACCCCTTCGCGATGGCCAGGGCCCAGAGACCGATCAGCTCACCCGCGCCGGGACCAACGATGGAGCAGCCGAGGATGCGCCCGTTCGGGAGGGCGACGACCTTCAGGAGTCCCTGCCGGCGCCCCTCGGCGACAGCGCGGTCGAGGTTGCCCATGGACTTGGTGAGGCATCGGACCCCGTCGCCGTGCCGCGCCCGTGCGGTCGCGAGGGTCATGCCGACGTGGGCGAGTTCAGGATCCGTGTACGTCACCCAAGGCAAGGTACCATAGTCCACCTTGGCCGGGAGCCGGAAGGCCAGATTCCGGATGACAATCCCGGCATGGTAGCCGGCGACGTGGGTGAACTGCGGTCCCCCGGTACAGTCGCCGACGGCATGGATGCGTCGATTGCTGGTCCGGAGCCGCTTGTCCACGTGAATGCCCTGCCGCCCGCACTCGACCTTCGCCCGGTCGAGAGCCAACCCCTCGACGTTCGCGGCCCGGCCCGTCGCGACGAGGATGTGGGACCCCTCCAGACGGCGTGTCGCTCCGTCGACGACGGCCTCCACGACGTGTCCAGCGTCCCCGTATCGGACGGACCGGACCTCGGCGTGTTCCAGAATGTCGACGCCCTCGCCGATGAGGCTCCGCCGTACCACCTCGACGGCGTCGGGATCGTCCTTCGACAGGATCGTGCCCCGGCTGACGACGGTGACGCGCGAGCCGAGGCGCCGATGGGCCTGCGCCATCTCGATCCCGATCGGGCCACCCCCTATGATGACGAGATGGGCGGGCACCGTCCCGACGTCGAAGAGGCTCTCGTTCGTCAGGACGCGCGCTGGATCGAGCCCCGGAATGGACGGGATGGCCGCACGCGATCCCACGGCCAGCACGAAATCGCGGGCCCTGATCGTCTCGCCGGCAACGGTCAGAGTCCGCTCGTCGAGGAAGCTTGCATGGCCGCGGATCACGCGCACGCCGAGGCCCTCGAAGCGCTCGACGGAGTCGTGGGGAGCGATCGTCGCAATCACCCCTTGAACATGCGCGTCCACCCCCTGACGGTCGGGGTCGAAGGAATGCGACGGGACGGCCGCCAGATGGGGGGTCCGGTGGGCGTGGACCAGCTTGGCAACCGCAAGCAGGGACTTCGAGGGCACGCAGCCCGTGTTCAGGCAGTCCCCGCCCATTCGCCCGGCTTCGACGAGGACGGTCCGCAAGCCGAGTTGCGCCGCACCGGCCGCCACCGAGAGACCGCCGGATCCGGCGCCGACCACGCAGATGTCGCAGTCCATTCCGTCGCTCATCCGCCGTTCCTCTCAGACTCCTTCACGCCCGCAACGTCAGAAACGGGTTGTGAGGTTGGTTAGCCACTCGGGAGACGCGGCGACGATCGCCGCCTCCGCCTTCTTGTCCAGACCCGAAACGACGAGGATGCCGATGGTCACCAGGACCGCGCCCAGGACCATCTTGCCGCCCCGGCCGGCACCGAGCAGGCGGCCGCGCCATCGAACGAGTGCCTCACGCGACAGGGTGCCGAGCAACAGCAGCGGGAGGGCGGCACCGACGCCGAACGCCAGCATGGTCATCGTGACCTGCCCCAGGTTTTCCCCGCTCGCGGCCATCATGGATGCCGCTCCGAGGGTGGGCCCGACGCAGGGACTCCAGACCGCCCCCAGGAGCAGGCCGACGAGGAACTGACCACCCAGCCCGCTTCCCTCGAAGCCGCCGAACCGATGCTCGGCCCACGTCCCGACCGGGCTCGCAGCCGTTGCGAGCCTCGTCTGAAGCCGCGGAACCATCAGGACCGCGCCGATGCCGACGAGGACGAAGCCCCCGATCGTGCGGAAGACGGCGAGGTCGAGCCCGATCGAAAAGCCGACGAGCGCGACGAACAACCCGATCGCCACGAAGGATATGGCAAGACCCGCGGCCAGCGCCGCGGGTCCCATGCGATGCTGTGAGACCGCGGTGCCCAGCACAACGGGCAGAAGCGGCAAGACGCAGGGCGACAGCGTCGACAGCACGCCCGCCAGCAGTGCGAACAGCGCGGTCACGTTCACTCTCCCTTCGTGGAGGCGAACAGGGCCGCGATGGAGGCCGGGTTCGTGTCTCCGACGGAGCGACCGGTTTCCTTGGCTCCGTCGAAGGCGATCAACGTGGACTGCATCCGGGCGTTCAATGCCCGAACGACGTCCTTCTGGTCGTCGAACGACACGTGGAAGATCTTCATGTCGGCATGCGCGGGGTCGGCCGCGAGCTTTTCGATGATCGGCTTCTGCGCGGCGCAGGTCGGACACCACGGCGCCGCGATGTCGACGACGATCGGCTTTCCGTCCGTCTGTGCCTTCTCGAAGGCGGCCATCTCGAAGGGCGCGATCTCGGCAGCGGACGCGGCGGCGCTCGCGAACGCGGAAACGGAAAGAACGATCGCCGCCGCGGCGGTCCTCAGGGTCATGACGCTCATGTGTAGTCCTCCGTCTACAGTCAGGGCTACCGTTTTGGAGCGGTCGATCTAAAATAACAAGCAGTCGACCGGCTCATGTCGGCGTCGTGATCCACCAAGGATTTTGCGTGATGGGACGTAACAGGAGCTTCGAAGAGAGCGAAGCACTCGACAGGGCGGTGGAGCGGTTCTGGTCCCATGGCTATGCCGCATCGTCCGTGCGCGACCTCGGAAGGGCCATGGGCATGAACCCCGCAAGTTTCTACAACGCCTTCGGCGACAAGCGGTCCCTCTTCAAGCGGTCGCTCCAGCACTATCTGGACGGGTCGAGCCGCAAGCGTGTCGCGCTGCTCGACGCAAGCCCCGCCCCCCGGGAGGCGATCGTCGCCTTCCTAGACGCCGTCGTCGAAGCTTCGGCGCGAAGCCGGGACGGCTGCCTCCTCGTGAACTCGGCGGCAGAGGTGGCGGCGCATGACCGCGAACTCGGCGACGACGTCGCGGCCGGCCTGCGCGAGGTGGAGGAGGCTCTCCACAGGGCCGTCCTGCGCGGTCAGGCCGACGGCTCCATCTCGAATCGCCTGGATGCCGCGGCTTTCGCGAAGGCCATCCTCGGCACGATCGTCTCGATCCGCGTGATGGCGCGCACGGCCGCGGGCACTGCCTACCTCCGCGCGCTCGCGGACACACAGATCGCGATGCTGTCGCCGGTTCCGCCCGACGGGATCGGATCGGAGCACCCGACGGCCGGCGGCTGAGACGCACCGCACCGCCGCACGGACACCCCAAAACCAAGGACAACGTCATGAACCACACGCCCCCGCTTCCCGGCGACAGCGCCCCCGCCCTCAGGTTCCGCGTGCTCGGAGGGGAGGCGTTCGATCTCTCGGATGCCAAGTCCGAGAATTTCACCGCCATCTTCTTCTACCGCGGGGTTCATTGCCCGATCTGCAAGAGCCAGTTGGAAGAGCTGTCCGGCAAGCTCGAGGCGTTCCACAAGCTCGGCGTCGAGGTCCGCGCGGTCTCGATGGACTCCCATGAGCGCGCCGAGCGACAGGCGACCGAGTGGAACGTCGGTGCGCTCCCGATCGGATACGGGCTGTCCGAGGAGAGCGCACGCGCCTGGGGCCTCTTCATCTCCGCCAAGGCGAAGGATCCCGAGCCCGATCGCTTCGCCGAGCCCGGGATCGCCGTCCTGTATCCCGACGGACGCGTTTACGCGCTCCATCTACAGAACGTCCCCTTCGCCCGGCCGCGGCTGGACGATCTCCTCGGGGGCCTGAAGTTCATCATCGAGAACGACTACCCGGTCCGCGGCTCGGTGCAGGCCGGGAACTGACGCCCGTCGACGCGCCACATCCCAGTCGTTGCCGGATCCCCGTTCAGAATACGGAAAATGCCCTTTGACCGAACGTCCGACCGTCCACTTCTCGCCATCTCGCCGGCATGTCGTTCTCGGCCTCGCCGGACTCGTTCTGTCGGGGTGCGCATCCCTGCCGCGCCAGCAGGCCCGGGCCATTCCGGCCGCGGCTCCCCCGCCGCCGCCGAGGCCCCTCATGTACGATGCCATGCCGGACGAGGCGTTCCCGGTTCCGGCGGTCGACGTCTCGAAGGTGGACCCGCGCTTCTGGAGAAGCGAAGTCGCAAACACAACGAACGAGCCCCCGGGGACGCTGGTGGTCGATACTGACGCGAAGTACCTCTATTTCACGCAGGCCGATGGCTCCGCGGTGCGCTACGGGATCGGCGTCGGTCGCGAGGGCTTTTCCTGGTCCGGCCGTGCCAAGGTCCAGTACAAGCGCAAGTGGCCCCGCTGGACGCCGCCGGACGAGATGGTCGCCCGGCAGCCCGAACTCGAGCCGTACTCCATCGCCAACGGCGGAATGGATCCGGGCCTGACGAACCCCCTCAGCGCGCGCGCCCTCTACATCTTCCAGGACGGCCGCGACACGCTCTACCGCCTGCATGGGACGCACCAGGAATGGTCGATCGGCCGAGCGGTCTCGTCGGGATGCATCCGCCTCCTGAACCAGGACGTCGCCGACCTCTACGAGCGCGTCCCCGACGGGACGCCGATCGTGGTGCTGCCGTCCAGCGCTCCCGCGGCTGCCGCTTGACGGCGAGCCATCCGAGCGAAGCCCATCCGCGCGGTCGGGGCGCTCCGCCGCGTCTCCTGCTGCTCGGCGGCGGTCATGCGCATGTCGAGGTGATCAGGCGCCTCGGTCTCGCCCGTGCCGGAAACTGCGAGCCGCTGCTGGTCTCCCCGGCGCGCCTCACGCCCTATTCCGGCATGCTGCCCGGCTTCGTCGCCGGGGACTACGGCTTCGACGACATCCATGTCGATCTCCCGGCGCTCTGCGCGGCCTCGGACATCGCCTTTCGGCAGGGCGAGGCGACAGGCATCGACGCCGAGCGACGGAGCGTCGCCCTCGCCGACGGCTCGGTTCTTTCCTACGACCTGCTCTCCCTCGACATCGGTTCGCGACCGTCTCATCCGAGGGGTGCCCAAGAAGGCATCGCGGTGAAGCCGATCGCCTCCTTCGCGGAGCGGCTTCCCGACCTCGACCGACTGGTGCGAAGCGCCGACCATCCCGTCCGCCTTGCTGTCGTGGGACAGGGAGTGGCGGGCGTGGAGATCGCGTTCGCGCTCCGCCGACGCTTCGCCCGCAGCCCGGACCGCCGGCCCGTGGAGATCCTGCTGGTCGGGCGTTCGAACGAACCCATGCCATCTCGCGGCGCACTCGCACGTCGGTTGGTAGCGAAGGAGCTTCGCAAGGCGGACATCGCCACGGTCGATGGCTTCGACGCGGTCGCGTTCGTCGACGGTGTGCTCGTGGCCTCCGACGGACGCCAACTCGACGTCCAGGAAGTGATCTGGACGACCTCGAGCGCGGCACCGCCCTGGCTTCGGTCCAGCGGTCTCGCTCTCGACGAACGCGGCTTCGTACGCGTCGACCGTCACCTCCGCTCGATCTCGCATCCCGCGGTGTTTGCCGCGGGCGACGTCGCATCCCTTTACGATCCCCGCCCCAAGTCGGGCGTCTTCGCGGTCCGTGCCGGCCCCGTCCTTCACCACAACCTTCGGCAGGCGCTGTCCGGTGCGACGCTGCGCGCCTTTCGGCCGCAACGGCACTGGCTGGCGTTGATCTCGCTCGCGAACGGGAGCGCGATCGCCGACAAGTGGGGACTGGCGGCGAGCGGGCGCTGGGTCGCTCGCTGGAAGCGCTGGAGCGACACCAGTTTCGTCGAGCGCTACGCGATCCCGCCGCGCGCTTCATCACGAGGAGGCAACCGCCCATGAGACGAGCGAAGCATCTGACCCTTGCCGCCGCCCTGGCCCTCATGCTCCTACCGTCTGCGCTCCCGGCGGGGCCCGCGCATGCGGTCGAGGCGACGTCGCCCGAATGGCAGGCGACGCTCGCCGCGGCGGAGGGCCAGTCCGTCCAGTTCCATGCCTGGGGCGGGTCGCCCAACATCAACGACTACATCACCTGGGCCGGCGGCATCGTCAGGGACCACTACGGCATCACGCTGAACCACGTGAAGCTCGAGGACACCGCGACCGCGGTCTCGGCGATCGTCGCCGAGAAGGCGGCCGGGCGCCTTCAGGGCGGATCGGTCGATCTCGTGTGGATCAACGGAGAGAACTTCGCGTCCCTCAAGGAGCAAGGGCTGCTGGCGGACGGCTTCGCAACGGACTTGCCGAACTGGCGCTACGTCGACACCAGCAACCCCGGGGCCACGACGGACTTCACGCTGCCGATCGAGGGACAGGAGTCTCCCTGGGGCCGCGCCAAGCTGGTGTTCTTCTACGATTCCGCGCGCACCGCCGAGGCGGACCTGCCCCGCTCCGCCGCGGACCTCATGACTTTTGCCAAGGCCCATCCCGGGCGCTTCTCCTATCCGGCACCGCCCGACTTCGTCGGATCGTCTTTCCTCAAGCAGGTGCTGCTGGAACAGGTCGCCGACCGCAGCCTCCTCGAGCGCCCCGTGGACGAGGCGGCGTTCGCCAGCGTGACGGCACCCCTCTGGACTTATCTCGACGCGCTGAACCCGCTCCTATGGCGCGGGGGGCGCGACTTTCCAGCCAACTACCCGGCCATGAAACAGCTCCTCGCCGACGGTGAACTCGACATCATCTTCGCCTTCAATCCCGGGGAGGCCTCGGCAGGGATAGCGGCGGGCGAGTTGCCCGACACGGTGCGTTCCTTCACCTTCCCCGGCGGGACCGTCGGCAACACGCACTACGTGGCGATCCCCTTCAACTCGGGCTCGCAGGCGGCTGCGAAGGTCGTCGCCGACTTCCTCCTCTCGCCGGAGGCGCAGCTCCGCAAGGAGGATCCGTCCCATTGGGGTGATCCGAACGTACTCGACATGGCCAAGCTGCCACAGCCCGAGCGCGCCGCATTCGAGGGGCTCGACCTCGGTCCGGCGACGTTGCAAGCGTCCGAGCTCGGCCCGGTCCTGTCCGAGCCTCATCCCAGTTGGATGACCCGCCTCGAAGCCGAGTGGATGAAGCGCTACGGCACGGGACGATGATGCGGGTGGCGAGGACGAGCGCAGGCCCGGGGATCGGGACGGCGGCCGGACGGGGGTCCGGTCCCGTCGCCATCGGCGTCGCGCTACTCCTCGCCGCACCCGTCGTGGCAGGGCTGCTCGGCGTTCTCCTGCCGGCCTTCGGCTTCCTTCCGGCGCTCGGTGGCTCGTCGGCGACCACGGCGCCCTTTCGCGCCCTGTTCGCCGAGCCGGCTCTTGCGGCGTCGGTGACCCTGTCCTTCGCCACCGGGCTGGCGACCACGCTCATGTCGGTCGGGGCGACCGCGCTGTTCCTTGCGTCCTTCTCCGGCACGCGGACGTTCGCCCTCGTCCAGCGCCTCCTGTCGCCGGTGCTTTCCGTGCCGCACGCGGCAGCCGCCTTCGGCCTCGCCTTCCTGATCGCGCCCTCGGGACTGTTCATGCGGGCCGTCGCCGGCCCGTTCGGCCTCGACCGCCCACCGGACCTTCTCATCGTCGGCGATCCCTGGGGACTGGCGCTCATGTCCGGCCTTGTCGCCAAGGAACTGCCCTTCCTGCTCCTCGTCGCCATCGCCGCCTTGCCGCAGGTCGATCCCGAACGCCGGATGATGGTGGCTCGGTCACTGGGGTACGGGCGTGTCGCCGGCTTCCTCACCTGCGTCTGGCCGGGCGTCTACCGTCAGATCCGACTGCCCGTCCTGGCGGTCGCGGCATACGGTTCCTCGGTCGTCGACGTCGCCTTGATCCTCGGCCCCTCCCTCCCGCCGACGCTCGCCGTGCGTCTCGTTCGCTGGATGTCGGATCCCGACCTGTCCTTCCGTTTCCTCGCCTCCGCAGGTGCGATCCTGCAACTCGGCGTGACCCTCGCCGTGGTGGCCGCCTGGCTCGCGGTCGAGCGGGCGGCCGGAATGGCGATGGCGATCCTCGGGAACTCGGGACGGCGCGGACAAGCGGACGGAGCGGTCCGGTTCGCGGCCGCGGGCATCGTCGGCCTTGCCTTGTCGACGGTCGGCGCCGGTCTCGTCGTTCTGGCGCTCTGGTCTGCTGCCGGGCTCTGGCAGTTCCCCGACCTTCTTCCCGCCAGGCTGTCGGGAACGACCTGGCTCCGGGCCTGGTCCAGCGCGTCGGGCCCGTTGATCACCACTCTTGCCGTCGCCGCGACATCGGCCCTGATCGCGCTCGTCCTCGTCGTCGCCCTTCTCGAATCCCACCGCCGGAGCCAGCGCGGGGACGACATCCGACTGCCCCGGGTGATGGCCGGGCTGATCTACCTGCCGCTCGTCGTGCCGCAGGTCGCATTCCTGTTCGGCCTTCAGATCCTCGTCCTGTCGCTGAGGGCCGAGGCGTCCCTTTCGCTTCTCGTCGCGACGCATCTCGTCTTCGTCGTGCCCTATGTGACAATCGCGCTGGCGGCGCCCTGGTATGCGCTCGATCCACGCTACGAACGGGTCGCGGCGGGTCTCGGGACGTCGCGCCTACGCTCGCTCCTGCGCGTCCGGCTGCCGATGCTGGCCGCGGCGCTGGCCACCGCCTTCGCCGTCGGCTTCTCCGTCTCGGTCGGCCAGTATCTTCCCACCCTCCTCATCGGCGCCGGACGCTTCCCGACGATCACGACGGAAGCGGTGGCGCTCTCGTCGGGCGGCAACCCGCGCATCGTCGGCACGTATGCGTTGCTCCAGACGCTGCTGCCGACGATCGTGTTCATTCTCGCCGGCAGCGTCCCCATGCTCTTCGCCACTAAATCGGGACGGCCGACGTGACGGTGGCCACGAGCGATGGGACCCTGAGGCTTGAAGCGGTCCGCATCTCGCTGCGCGGGCGGCTTCTGCTGGACATCGACGCGGCGATCGAGGCCGGGAGCGTCCTGACCATTCGCGGCCCGTCCGGCTCCGGCAAGTCGAGCCTGTTCGCGCTTCTGGCAGGCTTCCTGAACCCGAGCTTCACAGCCTCCGGCAAGGCGATCCTCGGCGGCCGGGATCTTCTCGCGCTTGCGCCCGAAGCGCGCGGCGTCGGCTTGATGTTCCAGGACGCCCTCCTGTTCCCGCACATGAGCGTCGGCCGCAACCTCACCTTCGCGATCCCTGCCGTCCGGCGCGGGCGCGGCCTCCGCAAGTCGATGGCGGAGGACATGCTGGAGGGGCTCGGGCTCGCCGGAACCTTCGACCGCTTTCCCATTACCCTGTCTGGCGGCCAGGCGGCTCGCGTGTCGCTGGCGCGGACGCTCCTTAGCGAGCCGCGGCTGCTCCTGCTCGACGAACCCTTCTCACGTCTCGATGCCGCCTTGCGACCGGAGATTCGCGCATTGGTGTTCCGCGAGGTCGCGACGCGCCGCATTCCCGCGCTTCTCGTCACGCACGATGCCGATGATACTCCAACGGACGGGAAGGTCATCGAGATCGGCGGCTGAACGAATTGAAGAGTGTGCTCCGAGAGCTGCGTAGCCAATGGGCCCATACGCTCGTTCGCCACGAATCCTTGAACATTACAATGATGTTTGCAATATCGTAGGGATGAACGACGATTCAGCCGTTGCAGCCTTGTCCGCCCTTGCTCACGCCGACCGCCTCGCGGCCTTCCGGATGCTCGTCCGTGCCGGCCCGAACGGCATGCCGTCCGGTGAGATCGCCGAGGCGTTGTCCATCGCGCCGACGCGGATGAGCTTCCACCTCGCGACGCTGGAGCGCGCCAAGCTCCTGCGCTCGTGGCGCGACGGCCGCCGCATCCTTTACGCGGCGAGCTACGACGACATGCGCCGGCTCCTCGCCTTCCTGACGGAGGACTGCTGTTCGGGGAACCCGGAGATCTGCGGGAACCTCGGAGCCGATCTCCTCGCCCCCTCCTGCCCGTCGGAGACATGTCCGTGACCGTCACGATCTACCACAACCCCGCCTGCGGCACGTCGCGCAACACGCTGGAGATGATCCGCCGGTCCGGCGAGGACCCGCAGGTGATCGAGTACCTAAAGGACCCGCTGAGCCGCGAGGTGCTGGCCGAACTCCTAGACATGATGGGCCTGAAGCCGCGGGACATTCTTCGGGAGAAGGGCACCCCCTACGCCGAACTCGGCCTTGGGGACCAGACGCTGGCCGACGACGCCCTCCTCGACGCCATGATGGCGCACCCGATCCTGATCAACCGCCCGATCGTCGTGACGGACAGGGGCGCCGCGCTCTGCCGCCCGTCGGAGAGGGTGCTGCCGCTTCTCGACAACCCCGTCGCCACCTTCACCAAGGAGGACGGGGAAACCGTTGGAGGCTATCGGGCATGATGCCGAGGCTTGACGCGACCGCCGTTGACGATCCGGCCGGTCTCGTCGGCCTCCTGTCTGCGGCGGGGCTGCCGACCGAGGACGTGGCGGAGCCCGGCCGGGTGTTCCTGCGCTACGCCAACGAGGGCCGCGAGTTCGTCGGGATCGGCGGCTTCGAACCCCTTGGGGCCGCCGTCCTCCTGCGATCCATCGCCGTCGCTCCCGAGCATCGCGGGCACGGCATTGGTCGATCTATTACCGCCAATCTCATGGGACGGGCCAGGCAGCGGGGCGCGGCCGACGCGTTCGCCTTCACAAACGGAGAGCGGACCTTCCTCGCAGCGCTCGGCTTCCCCCGCATCGAACGGACGGAGGCACCCGCCGCGGTGCTGGCGACACGGCAGGCCACGGGCCTCTGTGCGGCCTCGGCCGTTTTGTGGCAAAAGGAGACTGGACGATGACGGAACCCGCCGCTCTCGACCTGCCCTCCGTCAATCTCGACCAGCTCTGCCCGATCGACGGGAACGCGCTCGCCGGCCCCGACGCGCCGACGCACCCGCCACGCATCCTCGTTCTCTACGGCTCGATCCGCGAGCGGTCCTACTCACGCCTCCTGTCCGAGGAGGCCGGTCGCCTGTTGCGCTGGTTCGGCTGCGAGGTGCGCACCTTCGACCCCCGCGGCCTGCCGCTCCCCGACGGGGCAGAGCCCGACCATCCGAAGGTATCGGCGCTGCGCGACCTCGCCGACTGGTCGGAGGGCATGGTCTGGGTCAGCCCCGAGCGCCATGGGGCCATGACCGGGATCATGAAGGCGCAGATCGACTGGATACCCCTAGCGCTCGGCGCCAAGCGCCCGACACAGGGCAAGACGTTGGCCGTCATGGAGGTATCGGGCGGCTCGCAGTCCTTCAACGCCGTGAACCAGATGCGCATCCTCGGCCGCTGGATGCGCATGGTGACGATCCCGAACCAGTCGTCGGTGCCGAAGGCGTTCCTCGAGTTCGACGAGGCGGGGCGCATGAAGCCGTCCGCTTATCTCAGCCGCGTCGTCGATGTCTGCGAGGAACTGGTGAAGTTCACCCACCTCGTGCGCGGTCGCTCGGACTATCTCACGGACCGCTACTCCGAGCGCGTCGAGAGCGCCGAG
>NZ_CAJYIU010000071.1 GCF_913775355.1 uncultured Aureimonas sp. | reverse complement strand
CGGCCTGACGCCGATGGAGGCCATGTCCTGCGGCGTGCCTGTGGTGGCCGCCGACGTCGGCGTCTTCTCCGACGTCGTGACGGACGGATGCGGCGCGATCGTCCCGCCGGACAACCTGCCAGCGCTGGTGGCCGCCATCGAGCTCCTCCTCAACGACGAGCCACGCCGCGTGCAGGCGGCGGACGCTTCTCTTGCCAAGGCGCGCGCCGAGTTCGCCCTCGCGCGCGAAGCCGACGAGATCATCGCCGTCTATGAGAGCTTGTGGGCATCGACCTGACCGAAGTCCTCGTCGACGATCGGTGTCCGCTCGTACTGAGCCAAGCCCAGCCGCATGAGATGATAGCGCGCGAGCCCGACCTGCGTGCCGATCCGGCGGAGGAGAAACGGCCAGTTATCGCAGCGGAGGCTCGACCGCTTGCGCATTGCCTGGATTGAGGTCGCCGGATCGACGCTGGCCTTCAGCCCCCGCGCCTCGAGGATATGCGCCTGCACCACCAGCGCCGGCTCCGCCTGCCAGGAGACGAGCCCGGCAAACCCGTGCAGGAAGGCGTCGACCGGCGCCGCCCCGCGCCGCTCGGTGCGCTCCAGCAGCTTGACCGCCCCTGACGGCCAGAGGAGGTAGCCGGCCGAGCCCGACTTGTCGCGATACATGCGCCGCACGGAGACGCCGCCGCCGAGGTCCGCCGCCCGCCGCGCCGCAAATCGCTTGCGGTCGAAGCTTTCGAGGTTGAGGAAGTCCGGGCCCGCGAAGGCCGCCAGCGCCGGAAGCGCCACGCCGATCCGCCGCGAGAGGACCGCGTCGTCCTCCAACACCAGCACCGGCTCCGCGCCCGCCGCGACGTCCTCCCAGATCGCATGGTGGGACAGGAAACAGCCGAGTTCCGGCCCCCTCAGGGGCCGCTCCCAGCGCCCGTTCAGCCGCGCCGCGACGTCCGCGGAGATATCCCCCGTCTCCACCGCCCGCACGCGCTGGAGCGGGAGGCCGAGCCGCGCCCCCTGCGCTTCCATGAAGGCGCGGCGCTCTACCGCCCGGTCGAGGTTGATGAAGACGGCCCGCATCAGTCTCTCCAAAAGCCCGGCGACAGGATCACCAGCACGGTGACGATCTCGAGCCGCCCGATCAGCATCAGGAACGACAGGATCCACAGGGCGGGCGCCGACAGCGAGGAGAAGTTGCCCGCCGGCCCGACGACCTGTCCGAAGCCCGGGCCCACGTTGCCGACCGCCGTCAACGACGCGGAAAAGGCGGTGAGGAGTTCGAGCCCGCAGATCGAGAGCGCCGTGGTGCCGAGAAGCAGCGACAGGAAGAATAGGAAGATGAAGATCGTCACGCTCTGCAGCGTCTCGATCGAGATGTCGTCGTGGCCGTATTTCAGCCGCTGGACGGAATGGGGCCGGATGACGCGCGCGAAGTTCGCGCGCATCAGCGCATAGAGGATGATGATCCGGTTGACCTTGATGCCGCCGGCGGTCGATCCCGCGCAGCCGCCGATGAACAAGGCGAGGAAGAAGATGCCGATCGCCGCGTTCGACCAGAGCGTGAAGTCCTCCGAGACGAAGCCGGTGGTGGTGATGACCGACACGAGGTTGAACGTCGAGGACAGGAGTGCCTCGCCGAGCGGCACCTCGTTGATCACGACGCGCGTCACCGCCAGCGCCAGCGACAGCACCACACAGAGCACGAGGAACAGGGCGACCTGCGGGTCGCGCCAGCGCTGAAAGCGCCGCGGCAGGAAGATGCGGATGTAGAGCACGAAGGGCAGCGAGCCGGCCATCATGAAGACCGTCGCCACCATGAGGATCGCGTCGCTCTGAAAGAAGCCGAGGCTCTCGTCGTGGGTCGAGAAGCCGCCCGTCGCCAGTGTCGACATCGCATGGTTGAACGCGTCGAAGAGGCTCATGCCGAGCGCGAAATAGAGCATCGCGCAGACCAGCGTCATCGTGGCGTAGACGGCGACGATGCCAGAGGCGAGCTGGCTGACGCGCGGCAGGAGCTTGCCGGAGCGGTCGGAGCTTTCCAACTGGAAGAGCGCCATTCCGCCGACGCGCAGCGACGGCAGGATCAGGAGCGCCATGCCGATGATCCCGATGCCGCCGAGGAAGTTGAGGAGCGAGCGCCAGAGGAGGAGCCCGCGCGGCAGGGCGTCGAGGCCGGACAGCGCCGTCGCGCCGGTCGTGGTCAACCCCGACATGGCCTCGAACACGGCAGCCGCAAACGACAGTTCGGTCTCGGCGAAGTAGAGCGGCAGCGATGCCGTGACGGTCGAGACCAGCCAGATCGTCGTCACCAGCAGGAACCCGAAGCGCGGCGTCGGGCGCACGCTCGCGCCGCGCGTGGCGACGGCGATCAGCGTGCAGACCGCACCGACGACCCCGCCCGTGCCGACGAAGACGACCCAGTCGCGGTTGCCGTCGGACAGGTCGACCAGCGCCGGCAGAAGCATCGCTCCCGACAGGATCAGCCCGAAGATCGCGGCCACATGGCTGATGGTCCTGACGATGGCCCTGCTTCCCCGACGAGCGGCCGCGCCGCCCCCCGCCGGCCGAACCTTCCCTGCTTCTAGAGGTCGGGGCGCGGGGGAGACAAGCCGTCCCCCCGCGCCGCATGGTTCATCCCCCGATCATGCCGGCCGACTGTTGCTCGACCAGCGCGCGGTAGAGGCCGCCGGAGCGCAGCAACAGCTCGGCCGGCGCGCCGTCCTCGACGATCCGCCCCCGGTCGAAGACGAGGATGCGGTCGAGCGAGCGCACGGTCGACAGCCGATGCGCGATGACGAGCGCGGTGCGGCCCGTCATCAGCCGCTCGGTCGCGGCCTGGATCAGGTGCTCGGACTGCGAGTCCAGCGCCGAGGTCGCCTCGTCGAGGACGAGGATCGGCGCATCCGCCAGGAAGGCGCGGGCGAGCGCGATCCGCTGGCGCTCGCCGCCCGAGAGCTTCACGCCCCGCTCGCCCACCAGCGTGTCGTAGCCATCGGGCATCCGAGCGATGAAGGCATCGGCATGGGCGAGACGCGCCGCCGCCTCGATTTCGCCGCGCGTCGCCTCCGGCCGGGCATAGGCGATGTTCTCGGCGAGCGTCCGGTGGAACAGGATCGACTCCTGCGGCACCACCGCGATCCGCCGCCGCAGCGAGACCTGGGCGACCGCGGCCACGTCCTGCCCGTCGACGAGCACCCGGCCGCCCGCCACGTCGTGCAGCCGCTGGATGAGCTTGACGAAGGTCGTCTTGCCCGAGCCCGACGGCCCGACCAGCCCGACGCGCTGGCCGGCGGGGATCGCGACCGACAGCCCGTCGTAGAGCGGCGTCGCATGCGCGCCGTAGTGGAAGCGCACGTCCTCGAACCGGATCTCGCCCGGCCCGGGCACGATGGCGGGCGCGCCGGGAACGTCACGAATCTCGGGCCGCTCGTCGTTCAGATCGACCAGCTCCTCCAGTTCGTTCACCGAGCGCTGGAGGTTGTTGACGTGCATGCCGATGTCGCGGAGGTAGCCGTGCAGCACGAAGTAGGTCGTCAGGATGTAGGTGACGTCGCCGGGCGAAGCCTCGCCGCGCCACCACAGGAGAACGGCGACGCCCGCGATGCCGATGCGGATGCCCCAGAGCACCACGGTCTGCAGCGTGCCGAGCCAGGTGCCGCGCATCCACGTGCGGCGCGTGCCGACCGCCCAGGCGCCGAGCGCCTCGCCGAGCCGCGCCTCCTCGCGCGCCTCCGCGCCGAACGCCTTGACGACGCCGTTGCAGGCGAGCGCGTCGGCGATGACGCCGCCGACCCGCGTGTCGAGCCGGTTGGAGATACGCGAGATCGGCGCGACCCAGCGCGTCGAGAGGAGAACGGTCATCGCGACGTAGAGGACGGCGCCGGTTCCCATCGCGAGCCCCATCACCGGCCACTGCGCGCTGAGGAGCGCGACGGTGCCGACCAGCACCACCATCGAGGGCAGGAGCGCTAGGAGCAGGATGTCGTGCAGGAGGTCGAGCGCCCACATGCCGCGCGTGATCTGCCGCACCACCGAGCCGGAGAAGCTGTTGGCGTGCCAGCTGGCGGAGAAGTGCTGCACCCGGCCGAACGTCTCCTCCCCGACGCGCCGCATGATGCGCAGCGTCATCGGCACGACGCTCGCCCAAGCGCAGTGGCGGGCCGCGACGAAGACGATGCCGAGCGCCGCCATCGCGCCGAGCGCCTGCAGCGCCGGGCCGAGCTCGCGCGTCTCGCCAGTCGACGACAGCGCATCGACGAGACGGCCGGCAAAGAACGGGATCAGGATGTCGGCGAGCGTCGCCAGAGTGATGCAGCCGGCGACCGAGAACGCCAGCGGGCGCTCGTCCCGCCAGTTGGACACGGTGAAGGATAGCGTTCTGCGGATCGCGCCCGCGCGATCGGCCTTGGTGGTCACGGACATGGCTCGACTACGGCAACGGATGCCGTCCCTGCCCCGCGCGGCGCACGAAGGGCACCTCGGAGCGTTCGATCGGAAAGGAGGTGGCCGGCAGGACCGGCGCGACGAGTGGCGGAGGAGCGCTCAGGCCTGAGGCGGGAGCGGACGCAGTCCGGCAGGGCGAAGGATCGACGGATGGATGTTCATGCGCCCTCCCTTCGGGTTCGTCGCGGAAAGAGCGGGGACCATAGCGACGGGGCCGAATCGCGTCCAGCCCGCGCGGCGTTCGATGGGGATGTGTTGCGCCGGCGCAACGGATCGTGTTGTGGGCTTGCCGCCGGTGATCTATTGAAGACGACAAGGGTTGCGCCCATGTCCGGCGCGGTATCGGAAGCCAGAGTCTCGTCATGACCCAGCGCCACGCGGAAATTCTCGTCATCGGCTCCGGCCCGGCCGGATATACGGCCGCGATCTATGCCGCGCGCGCCATGATGAAGCCGCTTCTCGTCGCCGGCCTGCAGGAGGGCGGACAGCTCACGATCACCTCTGAGGTGGAGAACTATCCCGGCTATCGCGACCCGATCGCCGGCCCGTTCCTGATGGAGGAGATGAAGCAGCAGGCGCTCAATGTCGGCGCCGAAATGGCGTCCGACCTGATCGTCGAGGCAGACCTCTCGCGCCGCCCGTTCTCGTTCCGGGGCGACAGCGGCACGACCTATACGGCGGATGCCGTCATCATCGCGACGGGTGCGCAGGCCCGCTGGCTCGGCCTCGAGTCGGAAGCCGCCTTCCAGGGCTTCGGCGTCTCGGCCTGCGCCACGTGCGACGGCTTCTTCTATCGCGGCAAGGACGTGGTGGTGGTCGGCGGCGGCAACACGGCCGTCGAGGAAGCGCTGTATCTCTCGAACATCGCCAGGTCCGTCACCGTCGTGCACCGTCGCGACGGGTTCCGTGCCGAGCGCATCCTGCAGAATCGCCTGTTCGCCAAGGACAACGTCAAGGTCGTTTGGAACGCGGAGGTCGCCGAGGTGCTCGGCAACCTCAAGCCGATGAAGTCGGTGACGGGCGTGCGGCTGCGCGACCGCGTTTCGGGGGAAACGCACGACATCGCGACCGACGGCGTCTTCGTCGCCATCGGCCATGCGCCGGCGACCGAGGTCTTCGGCAACCAGCTCCGCCAGAAGGACGGCGGCTATCTCTGGGTCGAGCCGGGCACGACCCGCACCTCGATCGAGGGCGTGTTCGCGGCCGGCGACGTCGCGGACGACGTGTTCCGGCAGGCGGTCACCGCGGCCGGGCTCGGCTGCATGGCGGCGCTCGAGGCCGAGCGCTGGTTGACCGCGCAGGCCGTGACCGAAACACGGCAAGCCGCCGAATAACGACGTACTCTTGAGGCTTCGGGGGAGGCTGGGGATCGATGGCGCTCGACTGGGACAAGCTGCGGATCTTCCACGCAGCCGCCGAAGCCGGGTCGTTCACCCATGCCGCGAACGTCCTGAACCTGTCGCAGTCCGCGATCTCGCGTCAGGTGGCGGCGCTGGAGCAGGAGATCGGCGCGCCGCTCTTCCACCGGCACGCGCGCGGTCTCGTCCTCTCCGAGCCGGGTGAACTCCTCTACCAGACCGCGACCGACGTCCTGAAGCGCCTGGAGACGGTGCGCATGCAGTTGACGGAAACGCGCGAGAAGCCGCAGGGCAAGCTGCGCGTCACCACGACCGTCGGCCTTGGTTCCGGCTGGCTGACGCAGCGCGCGCAAGAGTTCCTGGAGCTCTACCCCGAGCTCGAGCTGCAGCTCGTCTTCGACAACGAGGAGATCGACCTCACGATGCGCAAGGCGGACGCGGCGATCCGCCTACGCCAGCCGCAGCAGCCCGACCTCATCCAGCGTCGCCTCTTCACGGTGCATCTCCACGTTTACGCCGCGCCGAGCTATCTCGCGCGCTACGGCACGCCGGAGACGAGCGACGATCTCGACCGCCATCGGATCATCACCTTCGGTGAGCCGGCGCCGAATTACCTGCGCAACCTCAACGCGCTGGAAACCGCGGGGCTTCCCGAGGGCCAGAGCCGTGCGCCGATCCTCCAGATCAACAACCTGATGGCGATGAAGTCGGCGATCGAGCGCGGCATCGGCCTCGCACTCCTGCCCGACTATATGATCGATAAGGACACCAAGCTCGTTCAGGTCCTGCCCGACTTGGACCTCGCGTCCTTCGACACCTACCTCTGCTATCCCGAGCAGCTGCGCGACGCCGCCAAGCTGAAGGTGTTTCGCGATTTCCTCATCGGCAAGGCGCGGACCTGGTCCTACTGACGTTGGGCGGGCGTCGGTCGGTCGGTCGGTCGCGCGAGGGCACAAGGCTTCGACGTGTTGCATGCGCTCACCGCATGCCAGACATGCCGAATGAACGATGGTCCTGCGTCATCGCTCCTCTATAACCCTCATCAGTCGGGTCGCGGAGGGCTTACCTCCTCCCAAGCTGCTTCGCTCCCGACTGTTTCCTCCCAAGGGTTTGCTTTTTCGAAAGCCCCTTATTTTTCGGCCGGGTTCTTCGTGAGCCCGGCTTTTTTCTTGTCCGCATCCCGGCGTCGCGTCGCCGTCACCGGCCTTTCGTCGAATCGTCGTAAGACCGCGTCATGACCACGCACTCGCTCGACCGGCTGACCGGCGCCGGCGCCGTCTTCGGCGCATTCCTCGTCCTCGGCCTCACCTCCTTCGGCGGCCCGATCGCCCATCTCGGCTACTTCCGCCGCGCCTTCGTCGAGAAGCGGCGCTGGCTGGACGATACTTCCTATGCCGATCTCGTCGCGCTCTGCCAGTTCCTGCCGGGGCCGACGTCGAGCCAGGTGGGCTTTGCCATCGGCCTCGCCCGCGCCGGCCCACTCGGCGCGCTCGCCGCCTTCACCGGCTTCACGCTGCCCTCGGCGCTCCTGATGTTCGCCGCCGCGCTCGGCGCGTCCAGCATCGAGGGGCCGTTCGGCGCAGCGCTCCTGCATGGTCTGAAGCTCGCGGCTGTCGCGGTCGTCGCCGACGCGGTGCTCGGCATGGCGCGCTCGCTGACGCCCGACCTGTCACGCCGCCTCATCGCCGTCGCCGCGGCCGCGATCGTTCTCCTCGTCCCCAGTGCCCTTGCGCAGGTTCTGGCGATCGCAGCCGGCGCGCTCGCCTACCGCCTGCTCGGCCAAGCCCCCGCGCTTCCACCGGCGACCCCGCAGCGCGAGTTCGGCCTTTCCGCGCGCACGGCCCTGATCGCCCTCGCGCTCTTTGCCGCGCTCGCGATCGTGCCGCCGCTCCTTGCCGCGAACGGGGGGCATCCCCTCGTCGACCTCTTCGACGCCTTCTTCCGCAGCGGCTCGCTGGTCTTCGGCGGCGGCCACGTCGTCCTGCCGCTGCTGGAAGCCGAACTCGTGGCGCCCGGCTGGCTCGACATGTCCACGTTCCTTGCCGGCTACGGCGCGGCGCAGGCGATGCCGGGCCCGCTCTTCACCGTCGCGGCCTTCCTCGGCGCGCTGTCGGCGCCGGCCTCCTCGCCCGCCGTCGGGGCGGCGGTCGCGCTCGCGGCGATCTTCCTGCCCGGCTTCCTGCTTCTCCTCGCCGCCCTGCCCGCCTGGACCCGCCTTCGCGCCTTGCCGGCCGCCCGTGCCGCGCTGGCGGGCGCCAACGCCGCTGTGGTCGGCCTGCTCGCAGCCGCCCTCGTCGGACTGGTCCTCGGTGGCTCGATCGCATCCCCGGCGGACGGACTGATCGTCGCGCTCGCCTTCGCCGCGCTCCATGTCGCGCGCTTGCCGCCGCTTCTCGTCGTTGCGGCGAGCGCAGGCGCCGCGCTGGCCGCCCAGTTCCTCGCATGAAAAAAGGCGGCGGATCGCTCCGCCGCCCCTCTCAAACTCAGGTCATCGATGCGCTCAGCGCTGCAGGCTGCCGCAGAAGCGCTGGATGCGCGAGCAGGCTTCCTCGAGCAACTCGTCCGACGTCGCATAGGACAGGCGGAAGTTCGGGCCGAGGCCGAACGCCGTGCCGTGGACGACCGCGACGCCCTCCTGCTCCAGAAGCGCGGTGACGAAGTCCTCGTCGGTCTCGATCACCTTGCCGGCCTTGGTCTTCATGCCGATCGTGCCCTTGACCGACGGGTAGACGTAGAATGCCCCCTCCGGCGACGGGCATTCGATGCCGCTCGCCTGGTTGAGCATCGACACCACGAGATCGCGGCGGCGCTCGAACATGACGCGGTTCTTCGGGATGAAGTCCTGGGTGCCGTTCAGCGCCTCGACCGCCGCCCACTGCGCGATCGAGCAGGCGCCCGAGGTCTGCTGGCCCTGGATCATGTCCATCGCCTTGATCAGCTTCAGCGGCCCGCCGGCATAGCCGATGCGCCAGCCGGTCATCGCATAGGCCTTCGAGACGCCGTTGATCGTGATCGTGCGCTCGTAGAGCGCCGGCTCGACCTGCGCGGGCGTGGCGAAGGTGAAGTCGCCGTAGACGAGGTGCTCGTACATGTCGTCGGTCATCACCCACACATGCTCGTGGCGCATGAGGACGTCCGTCAGGCGCTTCAGCTCGTCATGGGTGTAGGCCGCGCCCGTCGGGTTCGAAGGCGAGTTGAAGAGGAACCACTTGGTCTTCGGCGTGATCGAGCGCTCCAGCGCCTCGGCCGTCAGCTTGAAGCCGTCCTCCTGGCGCGTCTCGACGATGACGGGCGTGCCGCCGCACAGCGACACCATCTCGGGATAGCTCACCCAGTAGGGCGCGGGGATGATGACCTCGTCGCCGGGATTCAGCGTCGCCATGAAGGCGTTGAACAGGACATGCTTGCCGCCGGTCGAGACGATCGTCTGCTCCGGCTTGTAGTCGAGGCCGTTCTCGCGCTTGAACTTCTGGGAGATCGCCTCGCGCAGCTGCGGGATGCCCGAGATCGGGGTGTACTTGGTCTCGCCGCGCGCGATCGCCTCGACGGCCGCCTGCTTGATGTTGTCGGGCGTGTCGAAATCCGGCTCGCCGGCGCCGAGGCCGATGACGTCCATGCCTTTCGCTTTCAGCTCCCGCGCCTTCTGCGACACGGCGATCGTGGCGGAAGGCTTCACGCGGTCGAGGGAAGCGGCGAGGAAGGCCATGGAACGGCTCCGTTCTGAACTGGCGAAGCGGGTCGGAAAGGGATCGCGAGCCCGGCCGGACCCGCTGCCGACCGAGGCGGGCGGACCCTAGTCGCGCACCGTGTGCGGCGCAAGATGAAAGGATGCGGTGCAGGCCGAACCCCACCGTCTTCGGCGCGCTCGGGTCTCTACGCACGAAAAAGGCCCGCATCGTCTCCGATGCGGGCCCCTGTCCGATCCGAGGATCGCGGATCAGTCGTGGTCGGGGAACACGGTGTCGAGATCGGTGTCCGGCGCGCTGGTCAGCGCCTCGCGCGTCAGCGTCGGGGCGTTGATGCGCATCTTGTTGCCGTCCATCGCCATCTGCAGCTCGGAGAAGTTCACGAGCACGTCCTTCTCGCCGATGCCGAGGAAGCCGCCGACCTCGATCACGGCCGCCGCGACGGTGCCGTCCGAGTTGATGACGAAGTCCTCGATCTCGCCGATCTTCTCGTTGTTGGCGCCGTAGACGTCCTTGTCGTCGAGGTCGCTGGCGAGGTGGCTCATCGCCATCTGGCCGCTCGCCGGCGCCTGCACCGTGTAGAACGGACCGCCCGCCATGCCCGTCGCGGGCGTCGTCGTGGTGGTCGCGGCCGGGGCCATCGTGCCGCCCGTCGTCGTGGTGGTGGAGGTCTGCGCAAGCGCGGCGCCGGTCATCAGGGTGGCAAGGCCGGCGGCGAGGACGAAGGACTTCATGAACAAACCTCTTGGCTGATATCTGCGACC
>NZ_CAJYIU010000070.1 GCF_913775355.1 uncultured Aureimonas sp. | reverse complement strand
CGTTGATGAGGAGCGCGTAACTGTCCTTCACCGTGGTGCGGCGCGTCTTGGTGCGCCCGCCCATCGCCTTGCCGAACATCTCCGACAGGTTGAGGACGCCGATATTGCCGCCGGGCATGCCGGGGATATCCATGCCGCCCATCGGATTGGAGGTGTCGGCCACCTCGACGTCGATCTCCTTGTCGTCGAGCTCGCCGGCACGCAGGCGCTTGCGGAAGCTATCGCGCGTCGCCGGCGAGGCGGTCTTGCCGACGAGGGCGTCGAGCACCCGGTCCTCGGCGCCGGCATGGGCCTTGGCGCGGACCTCCTCGCGCTTCTTGTCGCGCGTCAGGCCGATGCCGATCTCCACGAGGTCGCGGATGATCTGCTCGACGTCGCGCCCGACATAGCCGACCTCGGTGAACTTCGTCGCCTCGACCTTGATGAAGGGGGCGCCCGCGAGCTTGGCGAGGCGGCGCGAGATCTCGGTCTTGCCGACGCCGGTCGGCCCGATCATCAGGATGTTCTTAGGGGATACCTCCTCGCGGAGCGACCCGTCGAGCTGCTGGCGGCGCCAGCGGTTGCGCAAGGCCACGGCCACGGCGCGCTTGGCGTCCTTCTGGCCGATGATGTGGCGGTCCAGTTCGGACACGATCTCGCGAGGGGAAAAGTCGGTCATGGACGGAAAGAGTCTCGGATCGGTTGCGGTCCCCGGCCGGATGCCGGGGGCTTGGCGCCCACCCGACATGGGAATGCGGCGCGCCGCGCGCCAGAGGGGCGGCTTCCGGTTGCAGGCGGGGCTCGCGAAAAACAACCGGAGGCAGGGTCGTTTCAGCAGCGCTTCGCGGTAGGATAGACTACGCAGGTTCGCTCAAGCCCCCCGCGAATCGCCATCCTGACCCGGCCGAACGCGCCCCGTCCTTGGAAAGGATCGCCATGACAGGATCTCGGATCCGCGTCCGCCCGGCCCCCGCCTCGTCCCGTCCCGCCGCATGAGGCGCCCGGAGGCCAGCCTCGTCGGCCGCCTGGAGCGGCCGTGGACCGAACAGGCGTTGAAGACGGCGGTCGGCGAGATCGTCGGCGCCATCGGCTTCGACCGCTTCGCCCTGATGACGATCCCCTCGACCGACGAGGCCGGCGCCGAGATGCGGCCGATCCTGTCGAACTGGGAGGACGAGTTCCGCATCGGCTTCGAGCGCCACGGCCTCCACCGCTTCTCGCCGGTGGTGCGGGCGCTCGTCGGCGGCTCGCTGCCCTTCGTCTGGGATGCCGAGTTCGTCTACGGCTTCGACCCCGACGATCCCGACGGTTCGCCGCCGCAGGGCCGGTTCCTCGCCGCGCACGGATGCCTGTCGGGCGCCTACTGCCCGGTGCACGGCGTCTCCGGCTTCACCGGGGTGCTCGCCGTATCGGGACGAGGGCCGGCGATCGCGGAGGCCGAGGCCGACGGTCTGCAGCTTCTGGCCTTTGCCGCCTTCGGGGTGCTGGCCGCCTGCCGCTACGAGGAGAACCGCCGCAACAACCCGCTGACGGGGCGCGAGCGCGACTGCCTGAAGCTCGCCATGCTCGGCAAGACCTCGTCCGAGATCGGCACGATCCTGAAGCTCTCCGAGCACACGATCTCGCAGTACCTGACCTCGGCGACGCGCAAGCTCGACGCGTCCAACCGCACCCACGCCGTGGCGCTCGCCGCCCAGCTCGGCTACCTCTCGTGAGCGCGCCGGGCGCCCTGCCGCCCGGCCTCGAGCATCATCCGGGACGCCTCGACGGATCGGCGCAGGCCGCGCTTCTGGCCGCGGTACGGGCGGTTGCCACGGCCGCGCCCCTCTATCGCCCGGCGATGCCCGGCACCGGCCCCCCCTTTTCGGTGCGGATGACGAATTGCGGGGTCCTCGGCTGGGTGTCGGACCGGACGGGCTACCGCTACCAGCCGCTGCATCCCGAGACCGGCCGGCCCTGGCCGGCGATCCCACCGCTGCTTCTCGACCTCTGGCACGAGCTCGGCGGCTACCCTCATCCGCCCGAAGCCTGCCTCGTCAACTTCTACGATCCCGGCGCACGCCTCGGCCTGCATCAGGACAAGGACGAGGACGATCTCGCGGCGCCGGTCGTGTCGGTCTCGCTCGGCGACGACGGTCTCTTCCGCTTCGGCGGACCGACCCGCGGCGGGCCCACACGCTCGTTGCGGCTGCGGTCGGGCGACGTGCTGGTCATGGGGGGACCGAGCCGCCTCCTCTATCACGGCGTCGACCGGATCGATCCCGGCACCTCGACGCTCTTGAAAGGCGAGGGCCGCATCAACCTCACCCTCAGGCGGGTGACGCGGCCCTGAGCATCGTTGGAGACGGTGTCAGGCGCCCATCGAGGCCGGCAGGAACTGGTAGGCCCAGGTCTCCGTCAGCACCTTGTCGCCCTGGCGCATGTAGAGGCGCAACTCCACCGGATCGTTGCCCTCGGCCGTCAGGTCGAAGGTGACGCGCCAAGCGGTGCCGACCTTGACCGAGTAGCAGTCGACCTTGCCGACCGTGCCGCGCGAGGCGGTGGCGATCGCCTCGACGCCCTTGGCCTCGCGGTCGAGCGCGGCGACGAGCCCGCCGTCGAAGTCCACCACGATCTTGGTGACGCCCGCCGGCCGCGGCTGGCCGGCGATGCCGCCACGCCCGAGGCGCGTCGCCACGACCTTGCCGACGTCGCCAGGGAAGGGCTCGCGGTTCGACCAGTGCAGGACGTAGTCGAGCGCGATCGCGTCGCCTTTGCGCACGGGCTTGGCGGACAGCCAGTAGGCGGCGATGTTGTCGTGGATCTCGTCGTCGGTCGGGATCTCGACGAGCTGCACCATGCCGGGGCCCCAGTCGCCCTTCGGCTCGACCCAGACGCAGGCCCGCTTCTCGTAGAAGACGCCGTCATCCTCGTAGTTGGCGAAATCCCGGTCGCGCTGGAGGAGGCCGAAGCCGCGAGGTCCCTGGTCGGAGAAGCTCGAGGTCATCACGCGCGGCGGGTTGTTGAGCGGGCGCCAGATGCGCTCGCCCATGCCCGTCCACATCGCAAGGCCGTCCGAATCATGGACTTCCGGCCGCCAGTCGATGCGGCGCTGCTTGTCGGTCTCGGAATACCAGTACATCGAGGTGAGGGCGGCGATGCCGAAGCGCTCGATGTCGTCGCGCGCGAAGTAGCGCGACTGGATGTCCA
>NZ_CAJYIU010000069.1 GCF_913775355.1 uncultured Aureimonas sp. | reverse complement strand
GACCTGAGCTCATCGCGCCGCCCCCCGAACCCGATCTCCCGCCGCCCGTAGAGGAGCCGCCCCCGCCGATGGAGGAGCCGCCGCCGGTCGTGGAGCCCGAGCCCGAGCCGCCGCCGCAACCCCGGCCGGAGCCGCCGCCCGTGGTCGAGACGCCGGCGGAAGCGGTCTTCAATGCGCCCATTCCGCGCGCGCGACCTCGCCCGCCCGAGCCGCGTCGCGAAGTCGCCGAGCGCCGACCCGAACGCCCGCGCGAGGTGGAGCGCCCTCGCGAGCGCGAGCGGCCCCGCACCGAACGCCGGCAGGCGGCCGCACCGACCTCCAGCGCCTCGCGCGCCGCGCCCGAGGCCTCGCAGGGTCAGCGCGCGCGGCCGAGCATATCGCCGGCGCGATGGCAGTCGCAGATATCGGCCCGGCTCAACCGCTTCAAGCGCACCCCGCGCGGGGGCGGCGCGGGCACGGTGCGGGTGTCTTTCACGATCACCGCCAGCGGCGCCGCCACCGGCATCCGCCTGTCGGGCTCGTCCGGCAATCCGGCTCTCGACGAGGCCGCGCTTTCCCTGGTGCGCCGCGCCAGCCCGTTTCCGGCGCCGCCGGAGGGCGGGAGCGTCCCCATGACGGTGCCGATCGCCTATACGCGCTGACGGCGCAAGGACGGCCAAGGCCGCGGAGGCATGTCCGAGAGCCTGTCAGTCGAGGCCGAGATCGATGGCGCGGCGCGCCGTCATCTCCAGCCTGACCGTCTCGACGTTGGCAAGGATCCAAGTGGACATCGCATTCTGCGAATTCTTTTCTTCGCGGGTCATTTCGGCGTCGCGAAACTGGATCCAGAGTCTTTGCGCGGTGCGCAGGGCTCCTAGTTGCTCGTCTCGCAAGGCCTGATCGGAGACGTAGTCCCCGCGGATCGACTCCACTTGAGCCTGAAAGTTCCGGTTCAGAAGCTCGTCCCAAGCCGCGGTTTCGCGCGACGCGCAGAAATAGGTCCGGATCGATACGATCTCATCGGACGGCTGGTCGCGGCATATCTCGGATATCCGGCCGATGCATGTCTCCTTCTCGCGCCTGGTCCTCTGCACGCCAAGACAAGCACGGATCGCAGCCAGATCGGCGGCGATCTCGACCTGGTTCTCGGCAGCGCCGGCTCGTTCGGCCTAAGCCGACCAGGAACAGAGGAGCACGGCAAGAAGCACCGCGAGCAAGCGGATCACCTCTAGGCGACCTTGCCGACGAACCGTTCGTCCGCCGCGTCCAGTTCGCGGCGAACGCGGGTGATCTCGAGGCTCTCGTCGGGGGCGGCTTTGGCGTAGGTGATCTTCTCGCCCGCCCTGATCGGGGCGGTCACGCGGGCGCCCTCGGCGAGGCCGAGCGGCAGGCCGCCGGCCGCGCGCGCCTCCCCCCAGGTCATCGCGACGCCGCGATACTGCGTCTCGCCGATACGCCCGAGCGTCTCGCCGGGGGCGAGATCGCGCTTGGCGACGGCGATGCACTCGGCGACGGGCCGGTCCAGGGGCTCCATGTGGGGGCGGCGGTGGACGGCCGCGTGGATCGCCGACAACGGCACCTCGATCGAGGTGAGGTGGAAGGGGCGGAGCAGCGAGAAGCAGGGGCCGGGGCCGACCTTCAAGTCGGCGATGCGCTCGGTGACCCGCGGATGGCGGCCCTTGACGACGCAGAAGACGCCCGGCGCGACGCCGCGCCCAATCGTGTAGTCGACGCAGCCCATCCGCGACAGGATGCCCCCATCCTCCTTGGGGCAGAGCACCTGCGCGAGGTCGTCGGCGGTGGCGTTCGGGCCGTGCATGCCGGGAACGTCCGGCACGAGCCCGGTGGCGTTGGCGATCGCCACCATCTCGACCATGGTCTTCGATCCGTCGACGAACTCGACCAGCATGCGCGCGTTCATGTTGCGCCGCGCCGCTTCCGCCTCGTAGTCGGCGGGCACGGCGTTGAAGTCGAGCGGGTTGTTCTTGCCCTTGCCGGCGCACACGATGTCGAGACCGAGCGACTGGGCGAGGCCGATCAGCTCGATCGTCGCGTGCGGCTCGTCGCCTGCCGCGCCCGTGTAGACGACGCCCGCCCGCTTCGCCGCGGCGTTGAGATGGCGGCCGACCGCGATGTCGGCCTCGACGTTCAGCATCACGACGTGCTTGCCGGCCGCAAAGGCCTTCAGCGCCAGCGTCGTGCCGAAGCTCGGGCTGCCCGTCGCGTCCACCACGACGTCGATGCGGCCCGCCTCGCACAGGAGCGAGGCGTCCGGCACGATCGCCGCACGGCCCGCCTCGATCGCGGCGTCCACATCCGCGGCGCGCTCGGCACGGGCGCTTTCCTCCGGCGCATAGCCGGCATAGGCGAGCGCGGCCTCGGTCTCGGCGGGGCGCGAGGTCGACACGGCACCGAGCCGGACGCCCGGCATCAGCCTCAGCTGGACGAGGAGGTCGATGCCCATCTGCCCCGCGCCCGCGACACCCACCGTCACCGCCCCGTGCTTGTCCGCATAGGCGTGGAGGTCGGCGGCAAGGCCGACGCGTGCGATGGAGTGCATGGGAGCCGACCCTTCGGATGGGCGCCGCGACGGCGGCGCTGTCAGCTTCGACCGATAGCGGCAGGGCGGCGGCGGAATCAACCGGCCGCGACGTCACGTCTTCGCTTGTGTTTCCATGAAGGGCCCGAGGCCCTATGGTCAGGCCTCTGCGACCTTCTAGAGCGGCGGAACCGGCCTTTCATGCGCATGCTCCTGGTGGAGGACAACGAGGGACTGGGCGACGCCGTCAATCGCCACCTGCGCGGCGCCGGCCATGCGGTGGAATGGGTGAAGAGCGCCGAGGACGCGGTGGAGGCCTTCGGGCTCGACACGTTCGACGCGGTGATCCTCGACCTGACCCTCCCCGGCCGCGACGGGCTCTGGGTGATCTCGCAGCTGCGCCGGGCGCGCTCGAGCGTCCCCGTCCTCGTGATGACGGCGCGATCCGAGATCGACGACAAGGTCAGCCTCCTCGACCAGGGCGCCGACGACTATCTGACCAAGCCCTTCGACCTGCGCGAGCTCGACGCCCGGCTGCGCGCGCTCCTTCGCCGCCCGGCCGGGCAGACCACCAGCGTCTCGGCCTTCGGCGACGTGACGGTGGATCTCGCCGGCCACGCGGTGAGCCGGGGCGGCGAGCGGCTCGACATCGGCCGACGCGAGTTCCGCCTGCTCGAGATTCTCCTGTCGCGGCCCGGCGTCGTCGTCGGCAAGGAGCAGTTGATGGCGCAGCTCTTCTCCTTCGACGAGGCGGTCTCGATCAACGCGCTGGAGCTCTACGTCTCGCGCCTGCGCCGCAAGCTGGAGGGCTCGGCGCTGGAGATCGCAACGGTGCGCGGGTCCGGCTATGTCGCGCGGGTGCGCGATGGCGGATAGGACGGTCTCGATCCGGCGGCGCGTGCTGGTCGCCGCGACGCTTCTTCTGCTGCTCGCCGCGCTCGTCCTTGTCGCCTTCATCCGCGACTATGCCGAGCGGGCGTCCGAGCGCGCCTTCGACAGCCTGCTCGGCGCCTCGGCCCTCATCATCGCGGGCGCCGTGCAGCTCGAGGAGGGCGAGGTGACGGTGGAACTCCCGCTCGCCTCCTTCTCGATGTTCTCCGGCCGCGACCGGATCTTCTACGCCGTTGAGGCGCCGGACGGCACCAACGTCACCGGCTACCCCGACCTGTCGGAAGGCCTCGTCCCCGAGGACGACAGCGAGCCGACCTTCGCCGACGCCATCTATCGCGGCGAGCCGGTGCGCGTGGCGAGCGCCGGGCGGCTCGTCTCCACCGCGTCCGGCACGGGCTGGGCGACGGTGCGCGTCGCCGAGACGCTTTCCGAGCGGCGCGCGCTCGCCCGCGAGATCTTCCAGAACGCGCTCCTGCCGGTGGTCGCGCTTCTTCTCCTGGCGCTGGTGATCCTGTGGTTCGGCATCGGCCGCGCCTTCCGCCCGCTCCTGTCGCTGGAGCGGCACCTGCGCGCCCGCGCGCCGGAGAACCTCTCGCCCGTCGACCTGCCGGTGCCGCAGGAGGCGGTGCAGCTCGTCGGGGCGCTCAACGACTTCATGGGCCGGCTGGCGCTGGCGCGCGAGCGCCTGGAAGCCCTCGTCGCCGAGGCCGCGCACGAGGTGCGCACGCCGCTCGCCTCGCTGCGCCTCCAGGCCGAGGTGGCGCGCGGCGAGAGCGACCCGGAAGCGCTGCGCACCCAGGTCGCGCGCATCCACGACGAGGCGGTGCAGGCGAGCCAACTCGTCTCCCAGCTCCTGATGGACGCGACGATCTCGCACCGGCTCGACACCGCGCCGGCGGGCGCGACGCCGGTCGGCGCGGTGGTGACCGAGGTCGTGCGACGGCTCGACCCCGACACCGCCGACCGCGTGCGCGTATCGATCGCGCCCGGCATGGCCGAGGCCTCGCTTGGCGCCGACCGCGTGGTGCTTCGCGAGATGCTGCGCAACCTCGTCGACAACGCCCTCACCTACAGCCGCGGCCCGGTCGAGATCGCGGTCGCGGCCCGCGCCGACGGGTCCGTCGGCATCGACGTCGCCGACCGGGGGCCGGGCATCGCGCCGGAGGAGCGTGAGGCCGTGTTCCAGCGCTTCCGGCGTGGCGGGGCGTCGGCCGGCACCAACGGTTCGGGTCTGGGGCTGGCGATCGTGCGCCGCGCGGTCGAGGCCCAGCGGGGCCGGATCGATCTCGAGGACCGGCCAGGTGGCGGGTTGCTCGTCCGGCTCGTGCTGCCGCGGGTCGACCTTCGCACCGGCCGCCCGGCCGCGAGAGCCCTCGCCTCGCTGGCCCTTCTTGCGATCCTGTGGTGGCCGATCGCGAGCGCCGGTGCCACCGAGGTCGTCTACCCCGCGCCGGACGGCTCGGGCGAGACGCGCCTCGCGATCCTCGGTGCCACCGACACCGGCCTCTTCGCCCATCTCGTGCGCGGCTTTCAGGCCCGCCGCCCCGACGTCACCGTCACCTACGAGGAGGGCGAGACGCTCGGCATCTACGAGGCCTTCGCCTCCGGGTCCCGCCCGCCGCCCGACGTGATGGTGAGCTCGGCCTCCGACCTCCAGGTCAAGCTCGTCAACGACGGCTTCGCCCAGCCCCTCACCCTCGCGAGCGCCGCCAGCCTGCCGGGCTGGGCCCAATGGCGCTCGGAACTCTTCGGCTTCTCGTTCGAGCCGGCGGTGATCGTCTACAATCCCGACATTCTCGCCGAGAACGAGGTGCCGCGCAGCCATCTGGAGCTTGCCGAGCTTCTGGAGCGACAGGCGGTGCGGCTCGCCGGCCGGATCGCGACCTACGACGTCGCGCGCTCGGGCGTCGGCTACATGCTGGCGGCGCAGGACCAGTCGGTGTCGTCCTACTTCTGGCGCCTCGCCAGCGCCTTCGGACGGGCGGGCGTGCGCCTGTCGGGCGCCAGCCCCACGATCCTCGACGGAGTGGAGCGCGGCGATCTCGCGCTCGGCTACAACGTCCTCGGCTCCTACGCCTTCGCGCGGCAGGCGGCGGGCGCGCGCATCGGCATCGTGGTGCCCGACGACTACGTCCTCGTCGTCACCCGCTCGATGTTCGTGCCGGTCGCGGCGCGGCGTGCCGATCTCGGCGAGGCCTTCATCGAGTTCGCACTGTCGGACGAGGGCCAGTCGATCCTCGCCGGTCCCGCCGCGCTCGGCGCCGTGGTTCCGGGAACGCAAGGAAGCTGGACGGCCGAGCGCATCGCCGCGCGCGGTCGCGGTGCCGTGCAGCCGGTGCCGCTCGGCCCCTCCCTCCTCGTCGGGCTCGACCGCCAGCGCCGTGCCCGGTTTCTGGACACGTGGATGGAGATCGTTGCACCGCAATAAGGCAGGCTGGCTTCGTGACAGGTTTTTGACAGGAACCCTTTGTTAGGATGTTTCCAGACGGCCGGGGAGGCTGGATGCGACCGTGGGCGGGCTTCTCGAAGCTCTCGCCCTACGACCGGACGGCCTGGAGGGGCGGGACGGTCTTTCTCGGCAGCCGACGCGCGCCGCCACTCTCCCCGCGACCATCGCAACGGTTTTGAGGACGACGCGATTTCACGCGTCGCCACCAGGGAGGATCCAGCCATGAAGTCGATCATCTTCGGCGCGCTCGCCGCGCTTCTCGTCTCCACCAGCGCCTTCGCCCAGGCGCCCGCCTACGAGATCATGGCCCCGGCTTCGCCCGGCGGCGGCTGGGACCAGACCGCCCGTGCCATGCAGAACGTCCTGCAGGAGACCAAGCTCGCCAGCAACGTGCAGGTCGTCAACGTTCCGGGCGCCGGCGGCACGATCGGCCTCGCGCAGTTCGTCTCGACGAAGTCCGGCAACCCGAACGCGCTGCTCGTCGGCGGCTACGTGATGGTGGGCGCGATCCTGACTAACAAGTCGCCGGTCACGCTCGACCAGGTGACGCCGCTCGCCCGCCTCACCGGCGAGGACGAGGCCATCGTGGTTCCGGCCTCCTCGCCCTACCAGACGATCGCCGACCTCGCGAAGGCGATGAAGGAGAACCCGGGCGCCGTGGCGATCGCCGGCGGCTCGGCCGGCGGCACCGACCACATCGCGGCCGGCCTGCTCGCGCAGGCCGTCGGCGCCGACCCGAAGGCGATCAATTACATCGCGTTTTCCGGCGGCGGCGAGGCTCTGGCGGCCATCCTCGGCCAGCAGGTCGCGGCCGGCATCTCCGGCTACGGCGAGTTCGAGAGCCAGGTGAAGGCCGGGACGCTCCGCCTCCTCGCCACCACGGGCGGCCAGCGCGTGCCGGGTTCCGAGGCGCCGACGCTGAAGGAAGCCGGCATCGACATGGAGCTGCAGAACTGGCGCATGGTCGCCGGCGCGCCGGGCCTGTCGGCCGACGAGCAGGCCGCCACCATCGCCAACATGCAGAAGATGGTCGACAGCCCCGAGTGGAAGGCGGTCCTCGAGCGCAACAACTGGCAGAACACGTTCCTCGCCGGCGACGCCTTCAAGACCGAGCTGGCCAAGAACATCGAGGACACAAGGGAAGTCCTCACCGCGATCGGTCTCGTCCAGTAATGAGCGCCCCGTCGGACCATGTGCCGACCGAACGCCGCCCCGACCGGGCGGCGTTTGCCATCGGCTTGGGGCTGGGGATTATCGGCCTCCTCGTTCTGCTCGACGCCAGCCACATCGGCGGCGGCGCCTATGCCCGCATCGGGCCGGCGACCTTCCCGACCCTGATCGGCTTCGCGCTTCTCGGCCTGTCCGGCTGGACCATGGTCGAGGCCTGGCGCGGCGACTTCCCCGAGCGCGACCATGACGAGTTCGCACCGATCGTCTGGATCATCGGCGGGCTGGCGGCCCAACTCCTGCTCCTGACCACCGCCGGCTTCTCGATCGCCACGGGCCTCCTCTTCGCGGCGACCGCGCGGGCCTTCGGCAAGCGCAAGCTCTACGTGTCGATCCCGGTCGGCATCCTCATGAGCCTCGCGATCTGGCTGATGTTCACGAAGGTCCTGAACCTCGCGCTGCCGGCCGGACCGCTGGAACGCCTCTTCGGCTGAGCCCTATCGCCTCCGGCCCGGCGCCGAAGGCTTCTCCCTTCCAGCGCGCGCCTCCCGCCGGGACGGCCCGCGCCCGCTCGAACCATGGGTTGCCAGCGATGGATACCTTCGCGCTTCTCGGTCAGGGCCTGGCGACCGCCGCCCAGCCGATGAACCTCCTCTACGCGCTGATCGGCGTGACGCTCGGCACCGCGGTCGGCGTCCTGCCCGGCATCGGGCCGGCGCTCACCGTCGCGCTGCTCCTGCCCGTCACCTACCAGCTCGACGCCGCGGGCTCGCTCATCATGTTCGCGGGCATCTACTACGGCGGCATGTACGGCGGGTCGACGACCTCGATCCTCCTCAACACGCCGGGCGAGAGCGCCTCGATCATCACGGCGCTGGAGGGCAACAAGATGGCCCGCAAGGGCCGCGGCGGACCGGCGCTCGCCACCGCCGCGATCGGCTCCTTCGTCGCCGGCCTGATCGCGACGCTGGGCCTTGCCTTCCTCGCGCCCGTCATCGTCTCCTTCGCGCTCTCGTTCGGTCCGGCCGAATACTTCGCGCTGATGCTGCTCGCCTTCGTCACCGTCTCGGCGGCCTTCGGCGACTCGGCGCTGCGCGGCCTGACGGCGCTCGTCCTCGGCCTGACGCTCGGCCTCGTCGGCATCGACCTCCAGACCGGCCAGGCGCGCCTGACGCTGACGCCGATCGCCCAATACTTCCAGGGCATGGCCGCCGATCCCGCCGCCTCCATGCACGGGCTCTGGGCCTCGCTCGCCAGCTTCTTCGGCGGCATCTCGGCCAACCTCCTCGACGGCATCGAGGTAACGACGCTCGCCGTCGCGCTCTTTGCGATCGGCGAATGCCTCGTGGTGGCGGCTGCCGCCAACCGCACGCCGGACACGATCCAGGCGGTCAAGGGCTCGCTCTGGATGACCAAGGAGGACTGGAAGCGCTCGTGGAAGCCGTGGCTGCGCGGCACCGCGGTCGGCTTCCCGATCGGCGCGATGCCGGCCGGCGGCGCCGAGATCGGCACCTTCCTCTCCTATTCGATGGAGAAGAACCTCACGAAATACCCGGAAGAGTTCGGCAACGGCGCGATCGAGGGCGTTGCGGGCCCTGAGGCCGCCAACAACGCGTCGGCCGCCGGAACGCTCGTGCCGCTCCTGACGCTCGGCCTGCCGACCTCGGCGACCGCCGCGATCATGCTCGCCGCATTCCAGCAGTTCGGCCTTCAGCCGGGCCCGCTCCTCTTCATCACCTCGCCGCAGATCGTCTGGGGCCTCGTCGCCAGCCTCCTCATCGCCAACCTCATGCTTGTGGTGCTCAACCTGCCGCTGATCGGCCTCTGGGTGCGGCTCCTCACGATCCCCCGCCCCTGGCTCTATGCCGGCATCCTCGTCTTCGCGACGCTCGGCTGCATCGGCGCCAACCCCTCGCCGGTCGAGCTCGGCATGCTGCTGCTCTTCGGCCTGATGGGCTACATGCTGCGCCGCTTCGGCTACCCGATCGCCCCGGTCGTGGTCGGCCTGATCCTCGGACCGATGGCCGAGCAGCAGCTGCGCCGCGCACTCGCCATCAGCCAAGGCGATCCGACGATCCTCGTCCACTCCTGGCTCGCCATCGCGCTCCTGACGCTCGCGGTGCTCGCCCTCGTGGTGCCGATGATCCTGCGTGCCCGCGGTCGCGGCCAGATCCTGTCGCAGATGGCGGCCGACGAGGACTGACTGGGCCTCACACAGGGCGAACGAAAAAGGGCGGCTTCCGATGGGAAGCCGCCCTTTTCATGCATGGGTCGGTAAGCTTTTGGCAATTAGCCGAGCTTGATCTCGTCGAAGGCGTTCGGCTCGATGCCGGCAGCCTTGAGGGCCGCGCGCGAGGGACGCTTGCCGGCCTCGGCCGCCGCCGCGCATGCAGCGATGCCACCGAACGCTTCGGTCATGCTGCGGATCCGCTGGCCGAAGGAGCGCGTGCGGGTGTTGCGGGGGGTCATCGAGGTCGTCCTTTCGAGGTGTCTGTCTCGTTTCGATGATGAGAAGATGGGCCCTCGCCCCCCGGACTTGAAGCGTCGATTCGGCGCGTCAGCCATGCGATTTCCGTATATCGGAGACGTCAGCCATACTAAACCGATTGAAGTCGTAGGCGGGAACCTATCAGGGGACGCTGCATTCCCCACGGTTGGCGTCGCATAGGTCCGGCGCGGCTGGGGGAGCGTGAAGCGTTGGATATCGTTACTTCGCAGATGCTGCGTCGCGCCTTGCCGCTGTTCACGGCGCTGGCGATCGGCGTCCTGACGCTGTCGATCGCCGCGATCCTGACGCTCGGGCGCGAGATCTTCGTGCCCTTCGCCCTCGGCATTCTTCTCGCCTTCATCCTCGCCCCGATCGTCATCGGGCTGCAGCGCCGCCGCGTGCCGCGCATGCTCGCGATCTCGGGCGCGATCCTCGCCGCCACCGTCGCCATCGTGGCGCTCGGCTTCATCATCGCGCTGCAGATCACCTCGCTCGTCGGCGAGATCCCCTCCTACCGCCTCACGGTCCAACAGAAGCTGCAATCGCTGTCGGCTTCCGCGCAGGCGAGCGGCAACGGCCCGTTCAGCCGGGCCGCCGTCGCGCTGGAAGAGATGGCCGCCGACATCCAGCACCTTGCCGCGCCCGCCGAGACGGCGGCGGGCAACGGTGCCGACGGGGCTCCCGCGCCGCGCCCCATCCCGGTCACGGTCGAGAACGAGAGCTCCCTCTTCGACACGATCAGCGCCATCGCCCTGCCGCTCCTCCAGCCGCTGGCGACCTTCGGCGTCGTAATCATCTTCGCGATCTTCATCCTCCTCCAGCGCGAGGACCTCAGGAACCGCTTCATCCGCCTCGCGGGCACGGACGATCTGCAGCAGACGACGGCCGCGATCGACGACGCCGCCCGCCGCCTGTCGAAGCTTCTCCTGTTCCAGCTCGGCGTGAACGCCGCTTTCGGCGTCGTGACCGCGCTCGGCCTCTGGCTCCTCGGCGTGCCGAGCCCCGCGCTCTGGGGCATTCTCGGCGGCATCCTGCGCTTCATCCCCTATGTCGGCGGCTTCGTCGGCGCGGGCCTGCCCATGCTGCTGGCCTTCGCGGTCGATCCCGGCTGGTCGATGGTGATCTGGACCGCGGTCCTCTATCTCGGCGCCGAAACGATCCTTTCCAACGTCGTGGAGCCGGTGCTCTACGGCCACTCCACAGGCCTGTCGCCCGTCGCCATCCTGCTGGCCGCCACGATCTGGGCCTTCCTGTGGGGTCCGGTCGGCCTGATCCTCGCGACCCCTTTGACCATCTGCCTCGTGGTCATGGGCCGGCACGTACCGCGCCTCGCCTTCATCGATGTGATGTTCGGCGACCGTCCGGCGCTGTCGCCGCCGCAGATCTTCTACCAGCGCATGCTGGCCGGGGCGCCCGACGAGGCGATCGACCAGGCGCACGACTTCCTGCGCCAGCGCGAACTCGCGACCTACTACGATGAGGTGGCGCTCGAGGGCCTGCGCATCGCGCACGAGGACGTCGCGCGCTTCGCCGTCGAGGGCGAGCGACTGGAAACGCTGCAACGCTCGACGCTGGAGCTGGTCGAGGGCCTAAAGTCCGTGCGTACCTCGGCCCTCGGTGGCCGGCGCAGCAAGAAGGCGATGTCGGCGGAAGCCGCCGCGGCGGTCGATGCCGCCGGTCCCGACCAGGAGGTCACCCGCATCGTCCAGCGGCAGCAGGATCTCGCGCCCGCCTGGCGCGGCGACCGACCCGTCGTCTGCCTGTCCGGTTCGAACGCGCTCGACGGGGCCGTCACCGCCATGCTCGCGCAGGTCCTGACCCGCCACGGGCTTCGGGCGGAGGCGGTCAGCCTCGCCTCGCTGATCCAGAACCCGCCGAGCCGCGAGGACGCGAAAGGCGTCGCGCTGGTCTGCCTGTCCTTTGTCGAGCCGCTGTCGACGGTGCATCTGCGGCAGGCGGTCCGACGCGTTCACCGCTTCGCGCCGCGTGCGCGCATCCTGATCGGCATCTGGCGCCAGCGCGACCCCACGATGCTGCAGGAACTGAAGCGCCGCGTCCATGCCGACGCGCTGGTGACGACGCTGAACGGGGCGCTCGCCGCCGCGCTCGACATGTCCGGACAGGCGATGCATGTGCCGGCGCCGGAGACGCCCGCCGCTCCCAACGTGACCGACGAGACCAAGGTCGAGGCCGCCGTCGAAGCGGTCTGACGCTGGCGTCGGCCGCGTGGATCGGTCCTGTTCGCGACCGTCCGGCGGGGGCAGAACGACGCCCGTCCCTTGCCGTCCGGGTGACTGCCGCCCTTTGGCGGCGCCCTGGTCCCGTGAGCGCCTCAGCGACCACCCGCTTCGGACGCACGTCGACGACGCCTTGATCCGACATGAAAAAGGGCCGCCTCCCTTCGGAAGCGGCCCTTCATGTTGCTGGCCGGCGCGGGCAAGGCGCCGGGGTAGCCGGTCAGCCCTTGTCGGGCCGGACGATGTGCACCCGCTCGGCGGCGGCACGGCGGAAGGCCTCCGACACGTGCTGGAACGCCTGGTGCGCCTCGTCCGACAGGGAGTAGCCGTCCTCGGGCTCGAGGATGAAGGCGAGCAGCGAGCGGCCGGTCGCCATGTAGTCGGTGTTGAACTCGAAGGGCACGAGCTCGTCGCGGTTCGGCGTGTTGGTGTCGATGATGCAGTGCCAGCGACGCCCTCCCGGTGCCTGCGGCAGCTTGAAGTTCACGACGTCGTGGTGCGCGTTGAGGACGAGAAGCATCGTCGCGTCGGACCCGACGCGCTTGATGCCTTCCGCCTGCGCGCGGCCGTCGAGAAGCACGCCGAAGCAGCGCGCGCCCGCATCGTCCCACTCGGCCTGCTGCATCTCGCCGCCCGACGGCGACATCCACGTCACGTCCTTGGCGCCGATCTCCTCGTCGAACCGCCCCTGGAGGAAGCGGCCGCGACGCAGCATCGGCAGGGCCTGACGCAGCATGATGAGCTTCTGGACGAATTCGGCGAGATCCTCGCCGTCCTGCGTGACGTTCCAGTCGACCCAGCCGATCTCATTGTCCTGCGCGTAGGCGTTGTTGTTGCCCCCTTGCGTGCGGGCGAACTCGTCGCCCGCCAAGATCATCGGCGTGCCGCGCGACAGGAGGAGCGTCGCGAAGAAATTGCGCAGCTGGCGAAAGCGGACGTTGTTGATCTCCGCATCCTCGGTCGGCCCCTCGACGCCGTAATTGTTCGAGAGATTGTGCGAGTGGCCGTCGCGGTTGTCCTCGCCGTTCGCCTCGTTGTGCTTGTCGTTGTAGCAGACGAGGTCGTGCAGCGTGAAACCGTCGTGCGCGGTGATGAAGTTGACGCTCGACCAGGGCTGGCGGCCGCGGTTGTTGAAGAGGTCGGCCGAGGCCGAGATCTTGCCGGCGACCGCCGGGACCTTGCCCTCGTCACCGCGCCAGTAGGCGCGCACCGTGTCGCGGTAGCCGTCGTTCCACTCGGCCCAGCCCGGCGGGAAGCGGCCGACCTGATAGCCGCCCGGACCGCAGTCCCAGGGCTCGGCGATCAGCTTGACCTGGGACAGCAGCGGGTCCTGCATCGTGGCGTGAAGGAAGGAGGACTCCTCCGAGAAGCCCGTCGGCTCGCGCGCCAGAATGGTCGCGAGGTCGAAGCGGAACCCGTCGACGCGCATCTCGCCGGCCCAGTAGCGAAGGCTGTCCATCACCAGCTGCATCACGCGCGGATGCGAGGTGTTGACGGTGTTCCCGGTGCCGGTGTCGTTGATGTAGTAGCGCTTGTTGTCCGGCAGGAGCCGGTAATAGGTCGCGTTGTCGATGCCCTTGAACGAGAGGGTCGGCCCGTTCTCGTTGCCTTCGGCCGTGTGGTTGTAGACGACGTCGAGGATGACCTCGAGGCCGTTGTGGTGGAAGGTCGAGACGAGTTCCTTGAACTCGTTGACGAAGGGCGAGCCCATGTAGCGCGGATCGGGCGCGAAGAAGCCGAGGGTGTTGTAGCCCCAGAAATTCCTGAGGCCCTTCTCGACGAGGTAGCTGTCGTCGACGAAGGCGTGGATCGGCAGGAGCTCGACCGACGTGATCCCGAGGCTCTTGATGTACTGGACGACGTCGTGGTGCGCGAGGCCCGAGAACTTGCCGCGATCGCGGTCCGGCACGCTCGGGTGGCGCTGGGTGAAGCCCTTGACGTGAGTCTCGTAGAAGACGGTCCGCTCCCACGGCACGTTCGGCCGGCGATCGTTGCCCCAGGTGAAGGCCGGGTCGACGATCTGCGACTTCGGCACGAAGGCTGCGGAATCGCGCTCGTCGAACGACAGGTCGCCGTCGGCATGGCCGATCGTGTAGCCGAAGAGGGCGTGGTCCCATTTCAGCTCGCCGACATGCTGCCGTGCGTAAGGGTCGAGAAGCAGCTTGTTCGGGTTGAAGCGATGGCCGGCGTCGGGCTCGTAGGGGCCGTGGACGCGATAGCCGTAGACGAGGCCGGGGCGAGCGTCCGGCAGATAGCCGTGGAACACCTCGTTGGTGTATTCCGGCAGCACGATGCGCTCGAGTTCGGTCGTGCCGGTCTGGTCGAAGATGCAGAGCTCGACCTTCGTGGCATTGGCGGAGAACAGGGCGAAGTTGACGCCCAGCCCGTCCCATGTGGCGCCACGCGGGAACGGCCGGCCAGCCTCGACACGTGACTTGTGGAGGCCTGGCTTCGCAAGAGTGGACGCGAAGTCGGAGGCATTCGGTTGAATGTTCAAGGGATGGATCCCGTCATGAAATGAGACACGCCGGATCGGGAAAGGGGATAGACGCGCATTTGGTTCCCGCACCTGCGAACCGTTTGGCGGTGTCCCCGTTATCTCCCGCGAACACACCCGCGACGAGGAAGCGACATCTTGAAGATCCAGGACGTGATGAACCGGCACGTCGAGTTTGCCGGGCTCGACGACCCCGTGTCGGAACTCGCCGTCATGATGGGGGACCTCGACGTCGGATCGCTGCCCATCGGCACGGCGGACGATGCCAAGGGCGTCGTCACCGATCGCGACATACTCTACCGCGTCGTGGCGCGCGGGCTCGACCCGGCGCAAACGCGGGCGCGCGACGTCATGTCCGCGCCGCTCCTTGCCTGCCGTCCCTCGGACAGTCTCCAAGCCGCGATGGACCTGATGACAGCGCATCGCATCCGGCGCCTCGCCGTCACGCAAGGCGAGGGTGCGGTGGTCGGCTGGGTGACGCTCGCCGACCTGTCGCGCGTGCTCCTTCTGGAGTCCGGCACGGTTCAGTCGGCGCTGCGCGAGATCACGCGCGAAAGCGCCGGTTGAGGCTGCCGACGACGTTCACCGTCAGCCCGAGGCGGGCGGCAAGATACGTGAGATAGGCTTGCGCGACCGCAGAGCGCTGGCCGACCACCAGAAGCGACACGGCATAGACGTGCGCCGCCTTGTCGAGCCGGCGCGCGGCATCCGCCAGGGCGCCGATCGAGACCGGCGGTGCCGCATCATACCCCAGCGGCGCAAGGTGCGAAGGCGTCGCGCCGAGCCGCGCCAGCGTCTCGCTGGCGCGCTCGCGCCGGGCGGCATCCGCCCAGCCGCCCTCGTCGGCTTCCAGTGCCAGCGCCGCCGCGTCGACGGCGAGCGCCGCCTCCTCAGCCGAGAAGGAGCGGAAGTCGAGGGTCAGCGGAAACGAGACCTGCCGGAAGTTCGCCAGATGCGCCGACAGAACCTTCAGCGCCAGCGTCGCCTCCACGCCGTCACGGCGCATCGAGACCGGCGCCGGCGCCGGGGCGGCGTCCATCGCGGGCAGGTCGAGGGCCTCGAGGTTCAGGCCCTGCCCGTCGCGCGGTCCCGCCTGGCGCCCGGCGAGGCGCCAGAGCCATTCGACGCTCAAGCCTGCGCCGCCGCGGGTTGCTGCAGGAGGGCCTCGATCTGCCCGAGGAGCTTGGAGAAATCGACGGGCTTGGCGTGATAGTCGTCGCAGCCGGCCGCCAGCGTCTTCTCCTTGTCGCCCGACATGGCATGGGCGGTCAGCGCGATGATCGGGATGCGGGGCATCGAGGCGTCGGCGCGCATGGTGCGCGCGGCCGTCCAGCCGTCGAGGATCGGCAGGTTCATGTCGAGGAGGATGATATCGGGCGCCGTGCCGCGGGCCTTCTCGATGCCGTCCTGCCCGTCATGGGCCAGCACCACCTCGTAGCCGCGCCGCTGCAGGCGGCGGGACAGGAAGTCCCAGATTTCCTCGTGGTCCTCGACCAGCAGGATGCGTGTCATGATGTCGGCTCCGATGCGGACTGTCCCGTCTGTGCAGGCTGTGACGACCCGGCGTCCGCACCCTGACCGACCATAACGCGGATCTGGGCCGCAAGGTCCCTGAGGTCGACATCGCCCTTCGAGAAGATGTCCTCGGCCTGCCCCTGCAGAAAGCGCTTCTCGTCTGCCGTCAGGTCCTTGGAGGTGAGGACGACGACGGGAATCTCGCGCCAGTCCGCCCGTTCGCGCATGGCCTTGAGGAAGGCGAAGCCGTCCATCTCGGGCATCACGAGGTCGAGGAGGATGAGGCTCGGACGCTCGGTCTCCATGCGCGCCAGCGCCTCGCGCCCGTTCAGCGCCGTGATCACCTTCAGCCCCTCGCGCTCCAGCATGGTCGCGGTGCGGTGCAGGCCGTCCTCGTCGTCGTCGACCGCGAGGATCAGCCCGTTGTCGTTGGTGCGGAAGCGGTCGAGCACCGCCTTCAGGCGGTTCCACTCGACCGGCTTCAGGAGATAGTCCGCAGCGCCCAGCGCATAGCCGAGACTATGCTCGTCGATGATGGTGATCATCACGACCGGGATCGCCGACACGTCGGGATCGCCCTTCAGTTCGGTCAGGACGGCCCAGCCGTCCATCTTGGGCATCGTCACGTCGAGAAGGATCACGTCGGGCTTCAGGAGCCGCGCCATCTCGAGGCCGCTGAGGCCGTCGGCAGCGGTGCGCACCGAGAAACCCTCGCGCATCAGGAAGCGGGTGACGAGTTCGCGCGCGTGCGGGTCGTCGTCGATCGCCAGCACGAGGCCAGCCCCGGTCTCGGCCGGCGGCTTGACGTCGGTCGTGTCCGGCAGGACCTCCTCGACGGGCGTCTCGACCTCGGCGGGAATTCGGATGGTGAAGGTCGTCCCCTGTCCCTCGACGCTGGTGACGCCGATGTCGCCGCCGAGCAGGCGGCAGAAGGCGCGGGTGATGGCGAGCCCCAGCCCCGTGCCGCCAAACTTGCGCGTCGTCGATTCGTCGGCCTGCGCGAAGCGCTCGAACAGTCGCTCCACCTGCTCGGGCGTCATGCCGATGCCGGTGTCGGTCACCTCCAGCCGGATCCAGTCGCCGCCATCCTGCGGCTCGCGGCTGGCCGCCAGGGTGATCGTCCCCTCCTCGCTGAATTTGGCGGCGTTGGACAGGAGGTTGATCAGGCACTGGCGCAGCTTCACCTGGTCGGTGTGCATCTCGCCGAGATCGCCGTCCTTCTCAAGCGCCAGGCGGTTGTTCTTTTTGGTGATCAGCGAGCCGACCGTCGAGGCCACCTCGTCGAGCACGTCCGACAGCTGGAAGCTCTCAGCGTAGACGTCCATCCGCTCCGCCTCGATCTTCGACAGGTCGAGGACGTCGTTGATGAGGCTGAGGAGGTGGCGGGCGTTCTGCTCGATCTTCTTCAGGTCGGTGAGGAGATGGGCCTGCCCGAGGTCCTCGACCTCCTCCTCCAGCATCTCGGCATAGCCGATCACGGCCGAGAGCGGCGTGCGCAGCTCGTGGCTCATGTTGGCGATGAACTGCGACTTGGCCCGGTTGGCGTTCTCGGCCGCCTCCTTGGCGGCGGCGAGCTCCTGCTCGGCAGCGCGCTGCGAGGTGATGTCGGTGTTGGTGCCGAACCAGCGCGTGATCGCGCCGCTCTCGTCGCGGATCGGGATCGCCTGGGACAGGAACCAGCGATACTGCCCGTCGGCACCGCGCAGCGGGAAGCTGTCCTCCCACTTCACGCCTTCGGCAAAGCGCCGCGCCAGTTCCTCGCGCACGCGCTCGAGATGGTCGGGATGATGGACCTTGGTCCAGCCGTGCCCGCGCATCTCCTCCATCGTCGTGCCGGTGTAGTCGAACCAGCGCTGGTTGTACCAGTCGATGTCGCCGTTCGGATTGGCGATCCAGGCGAACTGCGGGATGTTGTCGGCGATGATGCGGAACTGCTCGTTGGAATGGCCGAGCTCGGCCGCGATGCGCTTCTGGTCGGTGATGTCGGTGTGGGTGCCGACCCACTCGGTGAGGCCCCCGTCCGGCCCGCGGATGGGAACCGCGCGGGCCAACATATCGCGCCACTCGCCGTCGTGGCGGCGCACGCGGTGCTCGATCTTGTAGGTTCCCTCGCGCTCCACCGCCTCCTTCCAGGCCTTGGCGCTACGCTCGCGGTCCTCGGGATGCAGGGCCTCGGTCCAGCCGAAGCCGGAATATTGCTCCTCCGTCTGTCCGGTGAAGGCGGCCCAGCCGGGCTGGGACCCGGAGAAGCGGCCCGAGTTCGGCGCCGACCAGACGATGGCCGACGTCGCCTCGATCAGCGAGCGGAAGCGCGTCTCCGAGTAGGCGAGCTGACGCTCGGCGCGAAGCCGCTTGGTGGCGTTGGTGAGGACGACGCCCGCGCCCACCGTCTCCTGCGCGATACGCCCTTCGGTGCGCAAGGGATAGATGCTGGCGAGATAGATCTGCTCGCCCTCGCCCTCGCCCGCCCTCAGCTCGACGCCGTTGTGCGTGCGACCCCAGCGCAGGGTCTCGTCCAGCATGCGCTCCAGCATCACGCGGTCGCGCGGGAAGAGGTCGAGCAGCGAATCCGAGACCGCGACCTCGCGTTTGAGGCTCGCACCGGCCTGCGCGAAGGCCGGGTTGAGGCGCCCCAGCCGGCTGTCGCGGCCGACGAAGCCGATCGCCACCGGCGAGTTTTCGAGCACCGCCGACAGCATGCCGCTCGCCCGCCGGCTCTCGACATGGCGGCGGAAGGCGATGAAGGCGAGCGAGGCGGCCGACAGGATGGCGGCGAGGAAGGCGATGTTGGAGATGAGGTCGTCGCGATGCGCCGTCGCCTGCACGAGGTCGACGCGCTTCTGCGCGTTGGTCTGCGCGGTGCCGACCTCCATGCGGATGTCGTCCATCACGCGCTTGCCGGCGCCCGAGCGCACGAGGTCGGAGGCGGCCTCGATGCCCACGTCGTTGCGAAGGCGCACCGTCTCGGTGTCGAAGGCGATCTCCTGCTCGGCGAGTTCGCGCAGGCGCGAGAGCCGGGCCGGGTCGCCGCCCCCCTCCTCCCAGACGCTTTCCATCCGCGTGAGCTGCGCCGGCAGGTCGGCGACGTTCTGGCGGAACGGGGACAGGAAGTCCTCGGTGCCCGCGATGACGTAGCCGCGCGTCGAGGTCTCGATGCTGGCCATCATCGACAGGAAGCGCTCGGCCTCGGCGACGATCGCCGCGTTGCCGTTGGCGGTCGCCTCGCGACGCGCGTCCTGCCAGGCGGTCCAGACGAAGGCCGCGATTGCGAGTGCGAGAAGGGCTCCGGCGAGGATCGCCGTGCGCCCGAGCGCCGCCTGAACCGTCGCGACGCCCTTATTGCCGGATGCGATCCCGGCGCCACCTTGTGTCATGCTTGGAAGTCCCCCGAATGCGGACGGAGGCGCCGCATCCCTCGCGTAACGGCGCGCGCCGGATTTCGTTCGACGGGCACGGGCCGCCGCACCGCTTTTTGTCGCCTCCCGCCGTCCGCCGTTCCCTCCGCGAGCCCGTCATGACCCTCGACCAAGCCCTCGCCTTCGGCCTCGTCGGCCTTACCGTCGCCGGCTTCGTCTGGGGGCGCCTGCCCTACGACCTGATCGCGCTGCTCGGGCTGCTGGCCGGCGTCCTTACCGGCATCGTGCCGGTGAAGAGCGCCTTCTCGGGGTTTGCCGACGACGTGGTGGTGATCGTCGTCGCCGCGCTCCTCGTCAGCGCCGCGATCGCACGCTCGGGCGTCGTCGAGGACATCATGCGCCCGTTGATGCCGCATATGCGCACGGCGCGCCGGCAGGTCTTCGTGCTGGTGGGCGCCGTCACGCTCTTGTCGATGGTGACGAAGAACGTTGGCGCGCTCGCCATGTTCATGCCGATCGCCGCGCAGGTCTCGCGCAAGAACGGCACGTCGGTCTCCCAGCTCCTGATGCCGATGGCCTTCGGCTCGCTGATCGGCGGCCTCGTGACCCTCGTCGGCACCTCGCCCAACATCATCGTCTCGAAGATCCGACAGGACATGACGGGCCAGCCCTTCGCCATGTTCGACTACGCGCCGGTCGGCATCGGCGTCGTCGTCTGCGGGTTCCTGTTCCTGTCGCTCGCCTCCGGCCTCATCCCGAAGCGGAAGCCGGCGGGCGGCATGGGCGACGCGTTCGCCCTCGACGCCTACACGGCCGAAGCCGAGATCCCGGAAGGCTCGACGATCGCCGGGCGCAACGTCGCCGAACTGGAGGCGGCCGCCGACAACGACATCGCGGTGCGCCTCGTGATCCGCGAGCGGTTCCGCCGCCACGAGCCGACGCCCGGCATGGTGCTGAAGGCGGGCGACCTCCTGCTTCTCGGCGGCGAGCCGGAGGGCATCGAGCGGGCCGTCGCGCGCGCCGGCCTCAGCCTGACGGGCGACCTGTCGACGCGCGCCGACATCGAGACCGAGAGCGTCGTCGAAGGCGTCGTGACGCCGCAGTCGCCGGCGATCGGCTCGCGCCTCGGCAAGCTGGCGCTGGAGACCGCACACGGGGTGGCGGTGCTCGCCGTCAGCCGATCCGGGCGGCCGATCGAACAGCGGCTCGCGACCTTGCGCCTTCGCGAGGGCGACGTCCTCGTCCTGAAGGGCACCAGCGAGAGCGTGCCGGCGGCGCTCGCCGAACTTCGCATCCTGCCGCTCGCCGAGCGCTCGATCGTGCTCGGCCGTTCGCGCCGCTCGTTCATCCCGCTCGCCATCCTGATGGCCGCGATGATCCTGACCGCGACGGGGCTCGTCAGCGCGGTCGCCGCCTTCTTCGGCGCCGCGGTGATCCTGCTCCTCCTGCGCGTCATGAGCATGCACGAGGCCTACGGCACGGTGGAGGCGTCGGTGATCGTGCTCCTTGCCGCGCTGATCCCGCTGTCGGAGGCGATCCAGACCACCGGCGGCACCGATCTCATCGCCGGCTGGCTGTCGACCGCCCTGCACGGGCTGTCGCCGCTGACCTCGCTCTTCATGGTGACGCTGCTCGCGATGGCGGTGACGCCATTCCTCAACAACGCGGCGACGGTGCTGATGCTCGGCCCCATCGCCGGCAGCCTCGCGGTCCGGCTGGGACTGAACCCCGACCCGTTCCTGATGGCGGTGGCGCTGGGGGCGGCCTGCGACTTCCTCACGCCGATCGGCCACCAGTGCAACACGATCGTCATGGCGCCGGGCGGCTACCGATTCGGCGACTACTGGCGCCTCGGCCTGCCGCTATCGGTGATCGTGCTCTTCGTCGGCGTCCCGCTGATCGCCTGGTTCTGGCCGGTCGCCGGCTAGAGACCCAGCTCAGTGGTGCGCCCGCTCTCTTCCAGTTCCCAGGACGCGGTCCAGTGTCCGGCGCGCCGGCGCAGCACAAGATAGTTGCGCTCGGCGGTGTAGACCGTGCGCTGGCCCGGCAGGCGCTTCAGCCGGATCGGCCGCCCCGGCAGTGGCGAGTGGCCGAGCCGCGACAGGAGCCCGAGGCCGAGACCGAGGGCCGCCGGGGGCTTGGGATGGGTGATGCCGGAGGCGACCAGCTGGTGCAGCGACGAGCCGTCGCGCAGGCGCATCTCGCCGCGCGTCGCCAGATGGATCTCGCCCGACACGACGGTGACCGGGCCACCGCGTTCCACCGCCTCGCGCTCGAGGCGTGAGAGAAAGCGCACCCATTCCGCCCGGTGACCGCGGCTCTGCCACTGGTCGCGCAGGTCGTCCTCGTACTGCTGCTGGCCGGGATAGAGGTCGAGCAAGGCCTCGACCAGCGACAGGCGCGGGCCGAGCGCCGGAACGCTCGAGACGACGATCCGCCGGTCGCCGCCGGGCGCCGCATCCAGCCCCGCCTCGAACGCCTTCCAGCCCTCGTCTCCCATGACGCGCTCCGGTGTGCGTTCCGAGCGCAGGTCGGGCAGGAGGACCGAGAAGCCGGGAAAGAGGGCGTCCTGCGAGAAGCTCGCGCCCGTCCGGTCGCGGCAGGTGGCCGGCAGCGCGGCGGGATCGGCGCCGAGCTGGAATAGCACGAACATCTCGCGCGCCGCCCGGAAGAGGCCGAGCGCGACGGGGCTTTCCTGCAGGCCGGCGGGATGGCTGCCCCAGCCGTCGAAGATGTCGTGGTCGTCCCAGATCATCAGCGAGGGCACGCGCGCGCCAAGTTCCGCAAAGGCCGGCTGGCGGATCAGTGCGAGATAGCGGCGGAAGAAGTAGCCGCGAACGGCCTCCTCCATGTCGGGCGTCCAGGCGACGGCCGGCTTCCCGTCGATGGGACGATCGGCCCAGCGCCGCGTCTCGGGATGGGCGTTCATCGCCTCGTCGGCATAAAGCTGATCGCCACCGTGGAGGAGGAGCGCGAAAGGCCGCGTGCGGTGCTCGGCGGCCAGCCGCCGCCACATGACGTCGCGGTCCTCGTGGCTACGCGCCTCGTCGCCGTTCTCCTGCCCGTTGCAGGAGACGAAGCCGACCGCGAGATCGCCGGACAGATCGGTCACGACGGAGAAGCGCCGCCCGTCCAGCCGATAGCCCGTCTCGGGCCCGACCGGCAGCGTGAATTCGGCGCCCCAGACGGCGTGGCCGAAGAGCTCGGCGCGAAGGCCGAGCGGCACCGCGTCCGCCCCGTTCGCCTCCAGCCGGGGCGCCTCCGCCCCCTGCCGCGTGACCGCGACGAGGCCGAGCCGGACCGCGGCCGCGTCCGCGCCGCGCGCGTAGAGGATGGGGCCGGCGACCAGCGCCGGCTCATGCAAGGGGATAGTGCTCAACGTCCTCGGGTTCCTCGTCCGGCCGCCTCTCGACGCCCGACATGTCGTGCGCGAGCGGGCGGCGACAAGGCTCGGGCGCGAGCGACGCTCAGACGGCGAGCGGCATCCGCAGGCCCGTGACCGGCGCCGACGGGCGGGCACCGGCGCCGGGCGCGCCGGCCTCGGCGCCGAGGCAGAGGACATCGGCCGGCGCGAAATGCACCTTCACGGTCGAGCCAAGGTTCGGCGGCGGCAGCGCCGGATCGTTGAACGTGTCGATCATCAGCTCGTCGCGGCCGAAGCGGGCGCGCAGGCGCACCACCGAGCCGAGGAAGGCGACGGACGTGATCTCGCCGCGCAGCTCGTTGGAGCGCTCGCGGCTGGGATGGAGCGACAGAGCCTCGGGCCGCAGCGCCAGCGTGACGGTGTCGCCGACCCGTGCCTCGCCGGCATGGGCCTCGATCTCCTGTCCGTCGACGACCACGCGGTCGCCGTGCGCCACTTTGCCCTTCAGGAGGCCGAGCGTGCCGACGAACGAGGCGACGAAGCGCGTGCGCGGACGATTGTAGATCTCGAACGGCGTGCCGACCTGCTCGATGCGCCCTTCCGACATGACGACGATGCGGTCCGACATGGAGAGCGCCTCCTCCTGGTCGTGCGTCACGAAGATCGTGGTGATCCCGAGTTCGCGCTGGAGGTCGCGGATCTCGGTGCGCAGCGAGACGCGGATCTTGGCGTCGAGCGCCGACAGCGGCTCGTCGAGGAGGAGGACGCGCGGGCGCGGCGCGATGGCGCGCGCCAGCGCCACGCGCTGCTGCTGGCCGCCGGATAGCTGGTAGGGGTAGCGATCGGCGATATGCGGCAGGCCGATGAGGCGCAGCATGTCCTCGACGCGCGAGCGACGCTCCGCCTTCGGGACGCCCGCGACCTTGAGGCCGAAGGCGACGTTGTCGGCGACGCTCATGTTGGGGAACAGGGCATAGGCCTGGAACACCATGCCGATGCGCCGGGCGTTGGGCGCAAGGTCGGTCACGTCCTGCCCGTCGATGCGCACCGTGCCGCGGCTCGCCGTCTCGAAACCGGCGACGATGCGCAGCATCGTGGTCTTGCCGCAGCCGGACGGCCCGAGGAAGGTGACGAACTCGCCCTTTTCAACTGACAGGTCGAAGCCGTGCAGGACGGTGTTGGCGCCGAAGCTCTTGGCGACGCCCGCGATCTCGAGAAAGCTCATGGAACCGCCTTCGCCTTGGGTTTGAGGAAGGAGCGCGCGCGGCCGGGCCCGGCACCGCCCAGAAGATGCAGGAGCACCATGCAGCCCCAGGTGACCGCAAAGGCGATCATCGCGAGCGCGGCGGGCTCGTAGGCGCGGTTGGCGCCGACGTTCTGGAGGTAGGGACCGAAGGCCGGGCGGTTGAGGAGGCTCGCCAGCACGAACTCGCCGATCACGATCGCGAAGGTCAGGAAGGCACCCGACAGGACGGCCGCGCGCACGTTCGGCAGGATCACCTGTGTCAGGATGGTCGAGCGCTTCGCCCCGAGGCTCTCGGCGGCCTCCGTCAGCGTGCGGATGTCGATCGCCTGAAGGCCCGTGTCGACGGCGCGGTACATGTAGGGCAGCGCCAGCACCGTGTAGCCGAAGACGAGGATGACGTTGGTGCCGGCGACCGTGCCCGTGAAGGGCAGCCAGGACGAGGAGTTGTAGAGCCTCAGATACCCGAACACGAGGACGATCGGCGGGATCACCAGCGGTAGGAGCGTGATGAACTCGACCACCGGGCGAAGCTGCGGCAGGCGAAGGCGCACCCAGTAGGCCGTCGGCACGACGAGGAGCGTGCCGAGCACGATGGTCGTCACCGCGCAGATGCCGGAGAACAGGAAGGTCTCCTGGAACCGATCGTCGGCGAAGACGACGCGATAGGCCTGGAAGCTCCACTGGCCGCGCAGCATTGAGAGCGAGAACTGGAACGTCGCCCAGAGCGGCAGGAGGAAGTAGAGCGCGGCCAGAACCACCGCGATCCAGGCCAGGACCCGCGGCGCCTTCATCGCAGCCACCGCTCGGCGCGCGACCGCAGCCAGATGTAGAGGAGGTTGGAGCAGCCGGTGATCACGATCATGCCGAAGGCGAGCGCGTAGCCGAGGTTGGGGTTGTAGAGGACGTCGCCGCGGATCTGCGCGTAGAGGAGGATCGGCACGATGTTGAGCGAGGATCCGGTCAGCGCGTAGGCCGTGGCGATGGCGCCGAAGGCGTTGGCGAAGAGGAGCAGGAAGCAGCCCATGAGGCTGGGGAACAGAACCGGGAGCGCCACCATGCGCCAGTACTGCCAGTTGGAGGCGCCAAGGATCGAGGAGGCTTCGCGCCATTCCCGCTTCAGCCCGTCGAGCGCCGGCGTGATGATCAGCACCATCAGCGGGATCTGGAAGTAGAGATAGGTGATCGTCAGGCCCCAGAAGCTCAGGAGGTTGAAGCCGAGCCGGTAGATGTTGAGGCCGAAGGCCTCGTTCAGGAACCAGGTGACGAGGCCGATGCGCCCGAGGGTCGCGAGGAAGGCGAAGGCGAGCGGGATGCCGGCGAAGTTGGACGCAACGCCCGAGAAGGTGACGACGGAGGACCGGATCCAGGACGGCAGGCCGCCGTGCACGATCGCATAGGCGAGGAAGAAGCCGAGGATCGCGCCGAGCCCCGCCGAGGCGAGACTGATGCGGATCGAGATCCAGTAGGCCGCCACGATCTGCGACTGGAAAAGCCCGGCGAGGTTGGCGAGCGTGAAGCTTCCCGCAGGATCCTGGAAGGCGCCGACGACGAGGTAGAAGGTCGGGGCGATCAGGAACAGGATGGCGAAGGCGAAGAACGGCACGACGCCGAGCCAGGCCAGCGAGCCTTTCTTCGCGCGCTCGACCGGCGGCCCGGCGGCGGCAGCGGCGCCCGTCATGGGCTCGAGGGCCTGGACACTCAACGCGGGGACCCCTTCGCGCGGGACGCCGTCGGGCGGCGTCTTGGGAGGACGAGGACCGCCGCCGCGGGGGCGACGGTCCGGATGCGTGGCCGGTCGGCGCTTACTGGACGTTGGCGCCCACGACCTGATCCCACTTGGTGGTGATCTCGGCCTTGGCGGCGTTCTGGTCGTCGAGCGTCGGGAACTTCGCGGCCTCGTAGGAGGCGGCAGGCGGCAGACGGTCGAGGAGATCCTTCGGGATCTTGCCGGCCTTGGCCATCTCGTTGAAGCGGATCGGGTGGCAATAGCCCTTGAGGTAGGTCAGTTGGCCCTCGTCGGAGTAGATGTACTCCATCCAGAGCTTGGCGGCGTTCGGGTGCGGCGCGTAGGCGCTGATCGCCTGGACGTAGACGCCGGCCAG
>NZ_CAJYIU010000068.1 GCF_913775355.1 uncultured Aureimonas sp. | reverse complement strand
CATCGCGCCGCAGCGCCTCGTCCTGTCGCTCGCGGGGCGCACGCTCGCGCCCGACCGGCCCGACGGGGTCGAGACGCGGATCGGCGGCTTCGGCGGTGCCGCGGGACTGGCCGACTGGCTCGCGACTGAGCGCATCACCCATCTCGTCGACGCGACCCATCCCTTCGCGCCCGGCATCTCGCGCAACGCAGCCGCGGCGGCTGCGGCGGCCGGTGTCGCTCGTCTTACGCTCCACCGTCCCGGCTGGGAGGAGACGGCCGGCGATCGCTGGCAGCGCGTCGACTGCCTCGGTGGGGCGCGCGATGCCTTACCCGAGGGAGCGAGGCCGTTCCTCGCGCTCGGCCGCCAGCATATCGCACCCTTCCGCCATCGGCCGGACCTTCGCATGATCCTGCGCATGGTGGACCCACCGGACGACCTGCCGTTCGAGGCCGACGTCGTCCTCGGCAAGCCCGGCGACCGCGCCGCCGAGATCGCGCTGTTCCAGCGCCTCGGCGTCACCCATCTCGTCTGCCGCAACTCGGGCGGCGCGGCGTCCTACGCCAAGATCGAGGCGGCGCGCGCGCTGGGGCTTCCCGTCGTCCTGATCGACCGCCCTGCCCCGCCGCCGCCGCCGGTGGTCGGAAGCGTCGAGGCGGCACTCGCTTGGCTAGCCGGCTGACTTCACCGCCTTGGGGCGGAGGATATGGGGGTGGGACGCGTCGTAGAGCTTGGAATCCTTGAAGCCCTCGGCGCCGAGCGCCCGTCCGACCAGGACGAGCGCGGTGCGCGTGAGCTTCGCCTCGCGCACCCGGCGCGCGACGGTCGAGAGCGTCGCATGGATGAACGCCTCGTCCGGCCAGCCGACGCGATAGGCGACGACCACCGGGCAGTCCGGCCCGTAGGCCGGCAGGGGCGAAAGCTCGCGCTCGATATGGGCGAGATTGCGGATCGACAGGTGGATCGCGAGCGTCGCGCCGCTTCGCCCCAGCGTCGCCAGATCCTCGCCCGCCGGCATGGCGGAGGATTTCATCGCCGTCCGCGTGACGATGACGCTCTGGCAGACCTCCGGGATCGTCAGCTCCTGCCGGAGCGCCGCCGCCGCCGCCGCGAAGGCCGGCACGCCGGGCGTCACGTCGTAGGGGATGTCGAGCGCATCGAGCCGGCGCATCTGCTCGGCGGTCGCGCCGTAGATCGACGGGTCGCCGGAATGTACGCGGGCGACGTCGAGACCGGCCTCGTGGGCTGCACGCATTTCGGCGACGATCTCGTCGAGATGCATCGGCGCCGTGTCGAGAACGCGTGCGCCGGCGGGCGCGGCCTTGATGATCTCTTCAGGCACCAGCGAGCCGGCATAGAGGCAGACCGGGCAGCGCTCGATGAGGCGCAGGCCGCGCACGGTGATGAGGTCGGGCGCGCCGGGACCGGCGCCGATGAAATGGACGGTCACGATCCGATCCCCGATCCGGCCTTGGCGGCGTAGCCGCGCGGCGTATAGGCGTAGGTGCGCCCCTCGCCGCTGACGAAGGCGCGCGTGTTGGTGGAGCCGACGACGACGACGGTGAGCATGTCCACCTCCTCGACGTCGAGATGCCGGAGTTCGACGATGCGCACGCTCTCGCCCTCGCGCCCGAGATTGGTGGCGAGCACGACCGGCGTTTCCGGCGGCCGGTGGGCGAGCAGCACGTCGCGGGCATAGGCGAGCTGGGTGCGGCGGCGCTTCGAGACGGGGTTGTAGAAGGCGATCACGAAGTCGCCCTCGGCCGCCGCCTCTACCCGGCGCTGGATGTCCTCCCACGGCGTCAGGAGGTCGGACAGCGAGATCGTGCAGAAGTCATGGCCGAGCGGCGCGCCGGCACGGGCCGCCGCCGCCTGGAGCGCGGAGATGCCGGGCGACACCGCGATCGCGACGCGGCGCGCCGCATCCGACACGTCGCCGCGGTCGATCAGCTCGAACACCAGCGTCGCCATCGCGTAGATGCCGGCATCGCCCGAACAGACCAGCGCGACGTCGCGGCCCTCGGCCGCGAGTTCCAGCGCGAACCGCACGCGCGCCTCCTCCGCGCCGAGGTCGAAGTCGTGGCGGCGTTTGCCGGCTGCCAGCGGCCCGAGGAGATCGAGGTAGAGCGAATAGCCGACGAGATCGGTCGCGCGGCCGACCATAGCCGAGACCTCGGGCGAGCGCCACGCCGAGCCGCCCGGCCCGATGCCGACGACGAAGAGCCGTCCCCGCGCGCGTCCGATGGTCTCGGCGTCGACCGGGCGGGGGCTGCGGGCGAGGGCCGCCGTCGCGCGTGCGGATTTCCGCTTCGGCACCACCAGTTCGCCGGCGTCCCCGACCCCGGCCAGCGCTGCCCCCTCGGACACGCCATGGCAACCGGTCTCGCGGAACACGACGTCGGAGGGATGACGGAGCCGCGGCGTCTCGGCCTCCAGCGTCGCGGGGTCGAAGAAGCGGGCGGGCACGCCGAAGCGGGCCGCCACGGCATGGACGGCAGGCTCGTCGGCCTTCAGATCGAGCGAGGCGACGGCGGCGAGCGACAGGGGGCTGAGGCCTGCGTCGGCCACGACGCTCTCCGCCAGCGCCACCGCCTCCTCGGGCGGCGCGCCCCGCTCGGCGCCGATGCCGAGCACCAGTGTCTTCGGCCGGTAGAGGAGTTCGAGCGGGTGCGGCGCGCGCTCCTCCTCGGAGACCGACAGCGTCACGCGTCCGTCGTCCGACAGCGGGATCGACGAGCGCTGGAGCCAATCCGCCTCGCCCTCGATCCAGGCGTGCTCGCCGGCCAGAAGCTCGGCCATGACCGCCTTCGCGTCGTCCGGGTTGGCGAGAGCGTATCCGGCCGGCGGATCATCGAGCGCGATGCCGAAGCGCAGGTCACCCGCCGTCGTGATCGCCGGGGCGACATGCAGCACGGCGGCGATGCGGCGCGCGAGGTCGTTGGCGCCGTGATGGCCGCCGAGAAGCGGCACGACGGCCGATCCGTCCTCGGCGACGCACAGGACCGGTGGCTCTGCGCCCTTGTCGGCAAGGAGGGGCGCGAGAATGCGGATCAGCGCGCCCGAGGCCATCAGGGCGACGATGGGACGCCCATCGGAAAAGAGCGCGCGGATGTGGTCGCCCGCCCGCGCGAAGGAGACGTCGCCGCCGCAGACGCGTTCGCCGGCATGCACCTCGCCGTGAAGCGCGTCGGCGATCCGGCGGGCAAGCGGCAGGGCGGCGGGGCCGAGACAGAGGATCGCGGGCGCATTCATCGAAGCTGGGGTCCGTTCAGGGCGTCGAGGATCGCCGGCT
>NZ_CAJYIU010000067.1 GCF_913775355.1 uncultured Aureimonas sp. | reverse complement strand
CCGACGCGATCCGCCTGAAGAGCCGCGAGGTCGACGGGCTGTCCGATGCGCAGTTCGCGCCGCTGCGGGGCCGCGAGATCGGCATGGTCTTCCAGAACCCGGCGAGCCACCTCGATCCGGTGATGCGCATCGGCGAGCAGATCGCCGAGACCGTACGCCTGACACGCGGCCTCGGGCGGCGCGAGGCCCGCTCGGAAAGCATCGAGCTTCTCCGGCAGGTGGGCATCCCCGATCCCGAGCGGCGGGCAGAGGCCTTCCCGCACGAGTTCTCCGGCGGCATGCGCCAGCGCGCGATGATCGCCGTCGCCCTCGCCTCCGACCCCGACATCCTCATTGCCGACGAGCCGACCACGGCGCTCGATGTGACGGTGCAGGCTCAGATCCTGCGCCTCCTCCTCGACCTCCGAGACCGGCGCGGCCTGTCGATCGTCTTCATCACCCACGACCTCGGCGTCGTGTCGCAGCTTTGCGACCGGATCGCGGTGCTCTACGCCGGCCGCCTCTGCGAGATCGGGCCGAAGCGCGACGTGCTGATGCGGCCGCGCCATCCCTACACGGCCGGCCTCGTCGCATGCCAGCCGGCCCGGAGCACCGGGGCGAGGCGCCTTCGCACCATCGAGGGCCAGCCGCCCGGTGCCGGCGAGATGCCGTCCGGGTGCCGGTTCCATCCGCGCTGCCCGCGCGCCGGCGGCGACTGCCGGACACATCAGCCGCCGCTCGTCGCGATGGGCGCGGATACCCGCGCGGCCTGCCACCATCCCGTCAGCGACAGCCTTCTGGAGGGCGCGGCATGAGCCAGCCCGACATCATCCTCGAAGCCGACGACGTCGTCGTTCGCTTTCCCGGCCCCGGCGCGGGCTTCCTCGGCCTGCAGCGGCGCAGCGTCCAGGCGGTCAACGGCGTCTCGCTTCAGGTCCGGCGCGGCGAGACGATCGGGATCGTGGGCGAATCAGGATCGGGCAAGTCGACGCTCGGTCGCGCACTTCTCGGCCTCGAGCCGATCTCGGGCGGCCACGTCGTGCTCGACGGGCTCGCAGTCTCGGACGGCCGGCGTGCCGACCTGAAGGCGCTGCGGCGGCGCACCGCCATGGTGTTCCAGGACCCCGCGAACTCGCTCAACCCGCGTCGCACCGTCGGCGAGACCCTGGCCGAGGTCCTGCGCGTCCACGGCAAGGCGCCGCGCGGCAGAACGGAACCCCGCGTCGCCGAGCTTCTGCGGATGGTCGGCCTCGCTCCGGCGCTGGCAGACCGGCGTCCGGCGGCGCTTTCGGGCGGCCAGTGCCAGCGTGTCGGCATCGCACGGGCGCTGGCGGTCGAGCCGAGCCTCGTGATCGCCGACGAATGCGTCGCCGCACTCGACGTCTCGATCCAGGGACAGGTGATCAACCTCTTCCTCGACCTGAAAGAACGGATCGGCCTGACGCTGATCTTCATCGCGCACGATCTCGCCATCGTGCGCCGGCTCTGCGACCGGGTGGCGGTGATGTATCTTGGCCGGATCGTCGAGGAAGGCCCGACCGAGAGCGTGTTCCGCGCCCCGCGCCACCCTTACACGGCGGCCCTCATCGCCTCGATCCCCGAGATCGACCCCGACATCGCGCTGCCGCTGGCGCCGATGGGCGGCGAGCCGCCGAGCCCTCTCGATCCCCCGCCCGGCTGCCCGTTCCATCCGCGCTGCGCCTTTGCGCAGGACGCCTGCCGCAGCGGCCCGCCGCCCATCCTTCGCAGGGCCGACGACCACGGCTGGGCCTGCATCCTCGAGCCCGGCGCGCTTCCCGTGCCGGTCCGCGAACCGCCGACCTCCCCTCCCCCTGTGATACGCGAGGCCTTCCCATGTCCCGACCCCGCATGACCCGCCTTCTGGCCGCGACGGCGCTCGCCGCCCTGTCGCTCACCGCCTCGATCGCGGAGGCCGCCGGCGTCCTCACGATCGGACGGCGCGAGGATTCCACGACCTTCGACCCGATCGCCTCGGCCCAGAACGTCGACAACTGGGTCTATTCCAACGTCTTCGACGTACTCGTGCGCGTCGACAAGACCGGCACCAAGCTGGAGCCGGGCCTTGCCGAAAGCTGGACCGTCTCCGACGACAAGCTGACCTACACGTTCAAGCTGCGGGACGCGAAGTTCTCCGACGGCTCGCCCGTCACGGCTGAGGACGCGGCCTTCTCGCTCCTGCGCATCCGCGACGATCCGACCTCGCTTTGGTCGTCGAGCTACTCGATCGTCGACACCGCGACGGCGAGCGACCCGCGCACACTAATCGTCAAGCTGAAGGAGCCGTCGGTCCCCTTCCTCGCCTCGCTGGCGCTGCCAAACGTCTCGGTCCTGCCGAAGGCCGTGGTGGAAGCCAAGGGCGAGGAGTTCGCGTCCGCGCCGATCGGGTCGGGCGCCTTCTCGGTCAAGGAGTGGGTCCGCGGCGACCGCGTGATCCTCGAGAAGAACCCGAACTACTGGGAGGCCGACAAGGTCAGCCTCGATGGCGTCGAGTGGATCTCGGTGCCCGACGACAACACGCGCATGCTGAACGTGCAGGCGGGACAGCTCGATGCGGCGATCTTCGTGCCCTTCTCGCGCGTCGAGCAGCTGAAGCAGGACCCGCAGCTCAAGGTCTCGCTCGACACCTCGACCCGCGAGGACGCGCTGCTTATCAACCACGAGAAGGGCAAGCTTGGCGAGATCGCGGTGCGCCAGGCGCTGGACATGGCGATCGACAAGCAGGCGATCGTCGACGCCGTCACCTTCGGCATCGGCGAGGTCGCCAATTCCTACATCCCGAAGGGCGCGCTGTACTATTACGCCGACAACCTGCGCCGCCCCTACGATCCGGAGCGCGCCAAGGCGATGCTGGCGGAGGCGGGCGCTTCCGACCTCGCCCTCGACTACAACGTCAAGGCCGGCGACGAGGTGGACGAGCAGATCGCCGTCCTGATGCAGCAGCAGCTCTCGAAGGCGGGCGTCACCGTCAACATCAACAAGGTCGACGCCGCCTCGCAGTGGGACATGTTCATCAACGGCGATTTCGACGTCGCCGTCGGCTACTGGACCAACGACGTCCTCGACCCCGACCAGAAGACCACCTTCGTGCTCGGCCACGACACGAACATGAACTACATGACGCGCTACAAGAACGACACGGTGAAGGACCTCGTCGCCAAGGCGCGCACCGAGGCCGACCCCGCCAAGCGCGAGGCGATGTATGTGGAGCTGCAGAAGATCGCGAAGGACGAGGTCAACTGGATCGACCTCTACTACAGCCCCTACATCAACGTGACGCGCGCCAATATCGACGGCTTCTACCAGAACCCGCTCGGCCGCTTTTGGCTGGAGGACGTTCGCAAGAACTGAGACCGCACGGCGGCAGTGCTGCAACGGGACGGGCGATCTTTCGCCCGTGCACCCGCGCTCATGCGGCGCCGAAGACGACGCCTTAGCCGCCGACCCGGAGCGCGGCGGCGAGGTCGGAGGACGCAGGCGGCGCGGTGTCGAGATCGAGGTCCGCCAGAAGCGCGTCGAGATGGAGCCGCATCAGGTCGGATGCTGCGGCTCCGTCACGCCGGGACAAGGCGTCGAGAAGCGCCAGATGGGCCGCGTTGTCGCAGAGCGTCGCGGGCCGGCGCCAGTAGAGCGCGATCACCAGCGAGGACCGTGACAGGAGGCCGTCGACGATCGCGGCCAGCACGCCTTGCCCGGACGCCTGCGCGATCTGCCGGTGGAAGTCGGCGGAGTGGTAGACGGCCTCGAGCGGATCGTCGGCGTGCATCGCGCCGTGTTCCGCCTCGATCGATGCCCGCAGCGCCTGCGCATCCTCGGGACGCATCCGCGCGGCGGCAAGGGCCGCGATCGGCGG
>NZ_CAJYIU010000066.1 GCF_913775355.1 uncultured Aureimonas sp. | reverse complement strand
CGGAGAGAAAGAGATAGCGCGCCGCCGGATGCTCGGCGCAGGAGAAGTCGCCCATCGGGCCGACCGCGCGAAGGCTCATGCCCGGCTTAAACGTATCGTGCAGCCAGTTCGAGACAGGACCGCCCGGTACCCGCTTGACGGTGAAGCTGAGGCGATCGGGCCGGGTCGGCGCGGACGAGATCGTGTAGCAGCGATAGATGGTCTCGCCGCCGATCTCGAACGCATAGGTCATGAACTGACCCGGCTTGAAGCGGAAGCGACCGGGGACGGCGGGCTTCAGGACGAAGGTTTTGACGTCGTGCGTCTCCTGGCGGACCGCCTCGCAGACCAGCGTATCGTCGGCTTCACTGTCCCAGACGTTGTCGGCAAGACTGATGGCGGACGCGCGCGTTCCGGCAGCGCCCTTGCCCGAATCCATCATGCTCATTTGACGATGTAGTCCGTCATGCGGGTGATGTACCAGCGGATGAATTTCTCGACGAGCATCTCGGTGTTGGGCGAGTAGGGGCCGGGCTCGTAGGCAGGGCTCAGCACCCCTTGCTGGCACATCTCGACGAGGCTCGCGTCCTGCGCGTTGGTCGCCGTCCAGACCTCGATCAGACGGTCGATCTCGTAGTCCACGCCCTCGACGGCGTCCTTATTGACGAGCCACTTCGTGCGGACGAGCGTGTGCCCTTCGTCGAGCGGGAGCACCGAGAAGGTGACGATGTGGTCGCCGAGGAAGTGGTGCCAGGAGTTCGGCTGCGTCCAGAACGACAGGCCTCCGAGCTTGGCCGTGCTGAAGCGGCCGAGCGGTATGCGGCAGGCGGCCCGGGTGTCCATCGTGTGGCTTTCGCCGTCGCCGTCGAGCGGCAGTCGCTCGGTGCGGAAGCCGCTGACGCGCGAATCGAGTTCCTCGATCTCGCGCGAGGGGAGGCCCATCTTCTCCCACTCGTCGTGGCTGGTGGCACGCAGCGCGTCGTAGCGCTGAGCGTTTTCCAGATCGATCGGGTCCATTTCCTCAGGGGAGAAGCCGAAGCCGTAGGCGAAAAGCGGAACGGTCAGTTCCGGGTGGTTCGCCTCGCAGTGATAGCACTCGCGATTGTTCTCGAGTGTGAGCTTCCAGTTGCCCTTCTCTATGAGATCGCTCTGATAGGCGATCTTCGTGCCCCGGACATTGTGGGGCGCGATGTAAGGCGACATGCGGGCGGCCAACTGGTCGAAGTCCTCCGGCGGCTCGTCGGCAAGGCAGACGAAGAGCAGGCCCTCAAGCGAGCGGAGATTGACCGGCTTCAGGCCCTTGCAGGACGGATCGAAATCCGAACCCATGTGCGGTGCGTGAACGAGATGGCCGTCGAGCCCGTACGTCCAGGAATGGTAGCGGCAGACAAGATTGCCGACCGTCGTCTTCTCCTCGTCGACGAGACGCGCACCGCGATGGCGGCAGACGTTGAAGAAGGCGCGGACCTCGTTGTCGTCGTCCCGCACGATCAGGATTGACGCCTTGCCGATCTCGACGGTCGCGACATCCCCCGGTTCGGGCACGTCCGGCTCGACACCGACATAGATCCAGTGGCGATAGAAGATCGCCTCCATGTCCGCGGCAAACACCTCGGACGAGGTGTAGAACGGCGCGTCGAGGCTGTGCCCGGGGCGGCGCCCGAGAACCAGAGACTCCAGCGTATCCAGCTTGTTGAGCATGACGACCGCAACTCCCGGCAGCAAGGCATCGAGCCTTGGAAGCTGGAAGCATTCTCGGTTTCGCCGTGCCTGTCTTGAAGGCTGGCGACAGCTAGTTTAACTTTTGCGACATTGCTTTTCGGAGGAGGTGATGACGACCCAGTCGGACTTTCAGCACTTCGGTTTCATGCTGACCGAACGTTTTTCCATGATCGCGTTCACCGCAGCCCTCGAGCCCCTTCGGCTCGCCAATCGTTCGGCCGATCGCCCGCTCTACGAGTGGACGCTGCACTCATCCGACGGCGTCACAGCCGAAGCGTCGAATGGCGTGCGGGTTGGCGTCAATGCCTCGTTCCGCGGGGCGAAGGGGCTGGATGCCGCCGTGGTGTGCGCGGGTGTCGACGTCCAGGCCGTAGATCACCGAGAGCTGATCCCGGCCCTCCGCCGTGCGGTCAAATCCGGGGCGACGGCCGGTGCGGTCTGCACCGGAGCCTACATTTTGGCGAAGGCTAGGCTGCTCGACGGTTATCGCTGCACGATCCACTGGGAGAACCGTGCGGGTCTCCGGGCGGATTTCCCGGAGCTTGATGTAGGCGATGATCTCTTCGAGATCGACCGAGACCGCTTCACCTGCGCCGGCGGCGTCGCGGCGGCCGACATGATGCTCTCACTGATCCGGCGGGACCACGGCGATGCGTTGGCGCGCGCGGTCGCCGACCAGCTGATCCATCAACGCATCCGAAATGCCGACGAGCCGCAGCGGCCGGATCTCGGTCAGAAGCCGGGCGTCGCCCATCCCAAGGTGCAGCGGGTGCTCGAAATGATGGGCGCGACGATCGATCGCCCCGCCGGCATCGAAGAACTCGCGCGCAGCGTCGCGCTATCGCCTCGCCAACTCGAGCGGTTGTTCGTCGAACACATGGCTGTTTCGCCGTCGCGGCATTATGCCAACATGCGACTGGAACACGCGCGCCAATTGCTCCGCCAGACGCGGATGAGCGTGCTCGACGTGGCGATCGCCAGCGGCTTCAACTCCGCATCCTATTTTTCGCAGAGTTACCTCGACCGCTTCGGCCACAGCCCGAGGGCCGAACGCAAGGTCGTCGGCCCGTAGAGCTCAGACGCTCGCGAGACTGTCGAAATCGACGATCTCCGGCTTATGGCCGGTGGCCTCGATCACGCGCAGAAGCTCGTCGCTGGTCAGCGACAGGGTCGCCGTGTTCACCAGCGGATGGACGGTGATGCGCGGCTCGTCCAGCATGTCCTTCGCCAGCACGAGCTGCACCGCGCCAGCCTTGTCGTTCACGAGGGCGAGCGGACTGACCGACCCCTGAACGACGTTAAGCGTCTCCAGCAACGTTTCCGCACTCGCGAACGAGAACTTCTTCGCGCCGACATGCACGGCGAGCGCCTTCAAGTCGAGGCGTCGATCGGTTGGCACGCAGACCAGCCAAAGGCCGCCCTTCGCGCCCTTCAGGAGGAGGTTCTTCGTATGAACGCCTTCAAGCGCGTTCCAGAAGGGCAGGGCCTCCTCAACGGTATGAACCGGCGGATGCTCGATTGCGACCGGCTGAATGTCGAGACGGGAGAAGATCGCATCGAGTTCGGATCGCGCGTCGGACATGGTTACCATTCGTCATGAGGATAAGCCCCGCGCAGCGCTCAGCCGACCGGGGTCTGGCGGGAGGCCAATCGCTCCCACCACCGTTCTTCTATCAGGGGCCGACCATCGCCGACACAACCTTCGGCAAGGTCAGGCTGCCCAGCACTTCGCCATGCGGGTTTCTCACGACGATCATCGACTTGCCCGAGGCGAGGAGGGACGACACCGCGGTTTCCAGAAGCGTGCTGCACGGAAGTTCGATGCTCTCCGCACCAGCAGGGACGGGCTGCCCGTCGACCACCGCCGCCAACTGGACCACCTTACCGCGGTTCACGTGGCGAACGAACTCCATGATGTAGTCGTCGGCGGGTGAGAGGACGATTTCCTGCCCGGTGCCCTGCTGCACCACCTCGCCGTCGCGCAGGATCGCGATCCGGTCTCCGAGCCGCAGCGCCTCGTCGAGGTCGTGCGTGATGAAGACGATCGTCTTGCGGATTTCCTTCTGGAGATCGAGCAGGATCGACTGCATGTCGACCCGGATAAGGGGGTCGAGCGCCGAGAAGGCTTCGTCCATCAGGAGGATCGGCGCATCGTTGACCAATGCGCGTGCCAGGCCGACGCGCTGCTGCATGCCGCCGGACAACTGGTGGGGATAGTGGTTCTCGAAACCGGCGAGCCCGACGCGTCCCAGCCAGTGCATCGCGGCCTCGACCTGACGGGCACGCGACACTCCCTGAAGCTGGAGGCCATAGACGGCGTTGTCGAGGACGGTGCGGTGGGGCAAGAGGCCAAACTGCTGGAACACCATCGCCGTCTTGTGACGCCGGAACTCGCGCAGTTCCTTCGGCGACATCTTGCAGACGTCGACGCCTGCGACAAGCACCTCGCCGACGCTCGGATCGATCAGGCGATTGATATGACGGATGAGCGTGGACTTGCCGGAACCCGACAAACCCATGATAACCTGGATCGCGCCGGCCGGCATCGAGATGTTGATGTCGTTCAGACCGAGGACGTGCTTGTGCACCTCCATGATCTCCTGCTTCGTCACCCCCTGCTTGAGGAGCGGGACGATCTTTTCGGGTGCCTTGCCGAACACCTTCGAGAGACCGCGAATCTCGATCGCGTGATCCTGCGTCTGCTGCTGACGGGCGGGAGCCGTGCGCTGGAAGGGCGTTGCGGTATCAAGCATGCCCGTGTTCCTTGTGGCGCTGCAGGCGTTGGCCGAACGCCTGACTGATCCGGTCGAAGATGATCGCGATCCCGACGATCGCCAGACCGTTGAAGATGCCCATGGTGAAGTACTGGTTGTTGATGGCCCGCAGGACCGGCTGGCCGAGGCCCTGAACGCCGATCATCGAGGCGATGACGACCATGGCGAGCGCCATCATGATGGTCTGATTGATGCCGGTCATGATCGTCGGCATGGCCAGCGGCAATTGGACGTTGACGAGCTTCTGCCACGACGATGAGCCGAAAGCGTCCGACGCCTCGAGCACCTCCTTGTTGACGAGGCGGATGCCGAGGTCCGTAAGGCGGATGATCGGCGGGATCGCGTAGATTACGACCGCGATAAGGCCCGGCACGCGGCCGATGCCCATCAGCATGACCACGGGAATGAGATAGACGAAGCTTGGCAGCGTCTGCATCACGTCGAGGATGGGGCTGATGACCCCGCGGACCCGGCCAGACCGCGCCATGGCGATGCCGACGGGAATGCCGACGACGAGCGAGATCAGCGTGCAGACGATGATCATTGAGATCGTCCGCATCGTATCTTCCCACATGTCGAAATAGCCGATCAGGAGAAGCGTCAGCACGGAGCCGATCACGATCGGCCAGCGGCGGCTGGCAGCCCAGGCGAGGGCGGCGACGGCCAGGATGATGATCGGCCACGGCGTGGCGAGCATGATCCATTCCATCCAGACGAGGAGGATGCGCAGCGGCTCGAACAGGGCCTGGATCGGATCGCCCCAGGCGCGGGTGAAGCTACGAAAGCTGTCGTCGATGGTCGAGCGAAGCATCCGCAGATGGGTGTCGTCCATGTGCGGGAAGGTCCATAGCCAGTCCATCGCTTAGCTCCCGGTCCGTGCTGCGTTAGGGCTTCCCGCCGCTCTCGCGCCCACGACGTCCGATCGAACCTTCGTCGATCGGTGCGCCGTGGCGCGAGAGCTTCGAGACGGTTCAGCGAGAGCTCAGAGCGCCGCTTCGATCTTCGAAGCGGCCTCCGGCGTCACCCACTTCGACCAGACGTCCTTCTTGGTCTCGAGGAAATGCTTGGCGCCGTCGTCGCCATTGGCCTGATTGTCGGTCATCCAGGCGAGTAGTTCATTGACCGTGGCGTTCGACCAAGAGCGCTTGCCAAGATAGGTCATCACTGGCTCGCCCGCGCGCTCGGCGAACTTGGTGGTCACTACCGTGTCGACGCTGTCGGCCGCCCATTCGTTGAGCTTAGGATCCGGGCACTCGGCGTTGGAATTGCAACGCTTCCACTCCGCCGCGTCGTGCGGCGCGTCGAAGCCAAGGCGAACCATCGGGTAGCGGCCGAGAATCGCAGTCGGCGCCCAGTAGTAGCCGAGCCAGCCCTGCTTGTTCTCGTTGGCGCGCGCGATCGAGCCGTCGAGACCCGCCGACGAGCCGGTGTCGACGAGCGTGAAGCCCTTGTTGGCCGCGTCGTAGGCCTTGAAGAACTGCGCGGTCACGACGGTGCCGCCCCAACCCTGCGGGCCGTTGAAGACGGCGCCCTTGCTCGGGTCTTCCGGGTTCGGGAAGAGCTCGGGGTGCTTGAGCGCGTCGCCGATGGTCTTGATGTCGGGGTGAGCGTCGGCCACGTATTTAGGGATGAACCAGCCCTGCTGCGCGCCGTCGGACAGCGCCTGGCCGGTGGCGACGAGCTTCTTCTCGCTGAGGCCGCGGTTGATCACCTCGGGCACGAGATCGACCCAACCTTCCGGCGCGATGTCGGGCTGGCCGCGCTCGGCCATCGAGGTCAGGGTCGGAACCGTGTCGCCGGAGATCACCGACACTTCGCAGCCGTAACCCTTCTCCAGGATGAACTTGTCGAGGCTGGCGAGAACCTCGGCGCTCTGCCAGTTCATCGCCGCCACGGTGACTTCGCTGCAGTCTCCTGCGGCGTGAGCGGCAAGTGTGCCAACCGAACCGAACGCGATCGCAAGAACGGTCGATGCCAAGAGGTGCTTCATCAGTCGATACTCCTGCGGCGCGGAAACGGGGCCTACCCGGCGGCGCCATGTGCCGGGATACGCTTGAACTCTGATGAGGCCTCGGTTCGGTTTCGACCCTTCGACCTGTCGATGCGGATGCCGGTCCGAGAGACCGGACCCTCTTCGGTGTTCAGTGCGACGTCGCTTCCAGCCTCACCCGGATGCTGGCTTCGTCCGTCAGACTATCGGCGCACCAAGCTGCCAATAGGATCAATGCGACGCTCGAATGGATTCATTGCGACGATCTGGGTGTTTGCTTCGCATCCTCCCCGTTTGGCTATTTCGTAATCACTCAAGCGCGATTGCTCCCATCCCACTGAGGGGGGAGGGTTCGCCCATCACGGGATGGGCCGACGACGATCGACGGGATCATTCCGTCTGCGGCAGCGTGACGCAAGAGGGCGAAGGAACAACGCGGGACGGAGGAGCGCCGAGCCCTCCGTCCCGCGTTACGCCGCTTCAGGCGGCGAGTTCGCCATGCGGATCGAGAACGAACTTCACGGCAGCGCCCTGATCGAACGTCTCGTAGCCTTCCGCAGCATCGTCCAGCGGAATGATCTTGGCATTCACGATGTCGGCGATGGGCAGTCGGTCGTGGAGGATCGCCTGCATCAGCTGGCGATTGTACGTCAAGACCGGTGTCTGCCCGGTGTGGAACGACTGAGCCTTGGCCCAGCCGAGACCGAAGCGGAGCGACAGGCTGCCCTGCTTGGCCGCGCTGTCGACGGCGCCGGGGTCTTCCGTCACGTAAAGGCCCGGAATGCCGATCGAACCGGCGGCACGGGTGATCTCCATCATCTGGTTGAGGACGATCGCCGGCTGCTCGCCGCCGGAATGTCCGCGCGCCTCGAAGCCGACCGCATCGATTGCGCTATCGACCTCGCTGGTCCCGACGACCTCCGCGACCATCTCGCCGAGCTTGTCGTGCTTCGACAGATCGATCGGTTCGAAGCCCATCCTCGCAGCGTGAGCGAGCCGATCCTTGTTGAAGTCGCCGATCATCACGACGGCCGCGCCGAGAATGCGGGCCGAGGCGGCGGCTGCAAGACCGACAGGCCCGGCGCCTGCGACATAGACGGTCGACCCGACGCCGACCCCCGCCTTGACCGCGCCGTGGAAGCCCGTCGGCAGGATGTCGGACAGCATCGTGAGGTCGCGGATCTTCGACATCGCCCGGTCGCGATCCGGGAACTTCAGGAGGTTGAAGTCGGCATAGGGAACGGTGACATAGCGGGCCTGGCCGCCGATCCAGCCACCCATGTCGACATAGCCGTAGGCGCCGCCGGCTCGCGAAGGATTGACCGTCAGGCAGACGCCCGTGTCCTGCGACTTGCAGCAGCGGCACCGCCCGCACGCGACGTTGAACGGCACGGAGACGATGTCGCCGATCTCCAGCATCTCGACGTCGATGCCCTTCTCGATCACCTGGCCGGTGATTTCGTGACCCAGCACGAGACCGGGCTCGGCGGTCGTGCGTCCGCGAACCATGTGCTGGTCCGAGCCGCAGATATTGGTCGAGATGACCTTCAGGATGACGCCGTGTTCGATACGGCGACCATCGGGCGCCGCGAGCTTGGCATCGTCGATGTTGCGCACCTCGACCTTGCCGGGCTCCAGATAGACCACGCCCCGATTGCTGCTCATGTTCGTCTCCTCCCAGAGTTCATCTGCCCGGCGCTCAGCACTCCGGCAGATTGACGGCCAGTCCTCCCAGACTGGTTTCCTTGAATTTCTGGTTCATGTCCTCGCCCGTCTGCCGCATCGCCTCGATGCAGTTGTCGAGGGGCATGAAGTGCGATCCGTCGCCGCGAAGGGCCAGCGAGGCGGCGGCGACCGCCTTGGTGGCGCCGATACCGTTGCGTTCGATGCAAGGCACCTGGACGAGACCCGCGACGGGATCGCAGGTCATGCCGAGATGGTGTTCGAGCGCGATCTCCGCCGCGTTCTCGATCTGCTCCGGCGTTCCGCCGAGAACCGCGCAGAGACCCGCGGCCGCCATCGCGGCGGCGGAGCCGACCTCTCCCTGGCAGCCGGCTTCTGCGCCGGAGATCGATGCATTGTGCTTGATCAGACCGCCGATGGCAGCCGCGGTCAACAGGAAGTCGGGAACCCGCGAGCGACAACCGCCGTGGCAGTTGTCGAGATAATATCGCAGCACCGCCGGCACGACGCCGGCCGCGCCGTTGGTGGGAGACGTGACGACCCGCCCGCCCGACGCGTTCTCCTCGTTGACGGCCATTGCATAGACGCTCAGCCAGTCCGAGAAGCCATGCGGCTGGCTGAAGTTGCGCAGCTTCTCGGCTAGCAGCTGCTGGTGGATACGGCGAGCCCGCCGACGCACGCGCAGCCCGCCGGGCAGTTCGCCATCGATCGACAGGCCCCGGTCGATGCAGTCGCTCATCACGGCCCAGATGCGATTCACGCCAGCATCGACGTCGGCGTGCGGGCGGAGCTGCGCCTCGTTCTCCCGCTTCATCTCCGCGATCGTCAGCCCGCTCTCGCGCGCCATCCGCAGCATGCCGGCAGCATTCCGGAAGGGGTAGGGCCAGGCGATATCGCCGTGCGAATCGACAGCCTTCGGCTGGTCGCGCTCGGCCGCCGTCACGACGAAGCCGCCGCCGATCGAATAGTAGGTCTCCGAGAAGATTTCGCGCCCATCCCGGTCGTAGGCCGCGACGATCAAACCGTTGGCGTGACCTGGCAGCGGCTGCCCGAAATCGAAGATGACGTCGCGGGCCGGGTCGAAGGCGAGGGGCGGCAGACCGGAGTGCCGGAGGACCCGCTCCTCACAGAGCGCGGCGAGCTCGCTCTCGGCGCACGTCATGTCGATGTTCGCAGGCACCCAGCCCAAGAGACCGAACGCCACGGCTCGATCGGTCGCGTGACCCTTTCCCGTGAAAGCTAGAGAGCCGTGCAGGCTGACCCTGACCGATGCTGCGCTCTGGGCCGAGGAGGAGCCACGCAGAAGGTCGAGGAAGGCGCCGGCCGCCGTCATCGGCCCCATCGTATGCGAAGAGGAGGGGCCGATCCCAATCTTGAAGACGTCGAAAACACTGAGGAACACGAAGGCCGCTCACGCTTCGGAGGAAAGCCGATCGGCGCGCCCTCTCGGCGCGCCGGCCGTCGTCAGTGTCGGCAACCGGTCGGAGCGCTGCCGCACCCCGGCCTCCGGCGGTGTCAGAGCCCGAGTTCGAACTCGCGGCAGATGCCGGCGAGAAGGTGCCAGACGTGATCGGCGAACGAGTGCCAGACCTCGATCCGAAAGCGGTCCTCCGCCTCGCGGAAGAGGATGATCTGCACGCGGTCGATGATCGTCCGGCGCGCGCTGCCGACGGGCATGAGGGCGACCTCGGCCGCGATGCACGACTGAAGAGTTCCGGCGGCCTCCGGTCCCTCGATGGCCATCCCGACCTCGCGATGACCGACATCGACGAGGCTGTGGATCGTCGTCGCGTAGAGATCGGCGAACGCCTTTTCGATCGCGTCCTGATCCGCGAGCGGCGCAATCAGGAACCATTCGTCCGGACCGATGCAGGCGGCAAGGCGACCCGACGACGTGGCCTTGGCTTCACCGATGGCCGCAGGCAGGTCGGAGCCCCAGGCGGCGGCGGCCGCACCGAGATCGGAGGGCGCGATCCGCAGGTTGAAGCGCGCACAGTTGTCGAGCGCGCGGATCGCGACGGAGGTGCGCCGGGCGACCGAGAGTTCGCGGCCGACAAGAGGGTGACGTTCCTGAAACATCGTGATCGTCCTCCTCAGGCGTTCAGGCGCGAATTGTCGGGATCATAGAAGACCGTGCCCGTCACGGTCGCGCGCAGCGTCTCGTTCGGCATCGGAATGTGCACGGTCTCGCCCATGCGTCCCTTGCCGCCCTCGACCACCGCGAGCGCGATCGACCGGCCGAGCGCGACGCTCCAGTAGGAGGACGTCACGTGTCCGACCATCTTCATCGGCACCGGCTGGTTCGGATCGAGAACGATCTGCGCCCCTTCCTCGAGGATCGTCTTCGGGTCCTCGGTCAGGAGGCCGACGAGCTGCTTGCGGTCGGCCTTCAGCATGTCCGGCCGGCTCAGCGAGCGCTTGCCGACGAAGTCGGGCTTCGCCTTGCCGATGGCCCAGCCAAGGCCGGCGTCGTCCGGCGTCAGCGTTCCGTCCGTGTCCTGGCCGACGATGATGTAGCCCTTTTCGGCGCGCAGCACGTGCATCGTCTCGGTCCCGTAGGGGGTGATGCCGTAGGGCTTGCCGGCCTCGATCAGCTTCTCCCAGACCGCGCGGCCGAAGCGTGCGGGCACGTTGACCTCGTAGCCGCGTTCGCCGGTGAAGCTCATGCGGAAGAGGCGCGTCGGAACCCCGGCGATCTTGCCTTCCGCGATCGACATATGCGGGAAGGCGTCGTCCGAAAGATCGATCCCCTCGATCAGCGGCTCGAGCAGCTTGCGGGCGTTCGGCCCGTTCAGCGCGATCACCGACCACTGTTCGGTGGTGGAGGTCAGCCAGACCCGAAGCTCGGGGAACTCGGTCTGGAGATAGTCCTCCATCATGTTGAGCACGCGCGCGGCACCGCCCGTCGTCGTCGTCACATGGAAGCGGTCCTTCGACAGGCGACCGATCACGCCGTCGTCTCGGATGAAGCCGTCCTCGCCGAGCAGGACGCCATAGCGCGTGCGGCCGGGCTCCAGCTTCGTCCAGGGGTTGGTGTACATCCGGTTCAGGAACTCGGCGGCGTCCGGACCCACGATCTCGATCTTGCCGAGCGTCGAGGCGTCGAAGATGCCTACGGATTCACGCGTCGCCTTGCACTCGCGCGCGACAGCGGCGTGCATGTCCTCGCCCGTCTGCGGAAAGTACCAGGCGCGGCGCCAGAGCGATACCGGCTCGAACACCGCGCCGTGCTCCTCCGCCCAAGCGTCGATCGCGGTCTTGCGCGTGACGTCGAACAGGCGGCCGCGATTGTAGCCGCAGAAGGCGCCGAAGGTCGTCGGCGTATAGGGCGGGCGGAAGGTCGTGAGGCCGACGGCCGGGGCAGGGCGCTGCACGGCATCCGAGGCGATGGCGAGACCATTGATGTTGGATGTCTTGCCCTGGTCGGTCGCCATCCCGTTGGTGGTGTAGCGCTTGATGTGCTCGATGGAGCGGAAGCCCTCGCGCACGGCCAGCCGGATGTCCTTGGCGGTCACGTCGTTCTGGAAGTCGACGAAGGCCTTCGCCTTCGACGGGTTCAGGTCGGTTGGCAGCTCGCGGCTCGTCACGCCCGTCAGGCGGCGCTCGCCGCCGACCTCGTAGCTGCTCGAACGGGTGGGGAAGCCCGCATCGAAGGCCGCCGCGGCGCCCGCATTGGCACCACCGGCCAGCGCGTTGGCCAGCCCGAAATCGCCGTTCCCGGCGCCGACGCAGCGGCACTCTTCCTTCTGGGTCGAGGGAAGGAAGGTCTGACCTTCCTCGCGCCATTCCAGCTTGCCCTGCGTATGGGAGAACAGGTGGAGGCTTGGCGTCCAGCCACCGCTCATCAGGAGCGCGTCGCAGGAGAGGGTGCGAGCCTGGGACGCACCACCCTTGATCGGGGTCACGCGGATAGACTCGACGCGCAGGCGTCCCTTCGTCCCGGTCACGGTCCAGCCCTGCAGGACTTCGATACCGGCCGCTTCCGCTTGCGCCTTCAGTTCGGCGTCGACGATGGACCGGATATCGACGATCGCCGACACCTTCACGCCGGCCTTTGCGAGGTCGAGTGCGGCAAGCCATGCGCTGTCGTGGCTTGTGACGACGACGACCTCGTTGCCGACCTTCACGCCGTAGCGGTTGAGGTAGCTGCGCGCGGAGCCTGCGAGCATCACGCCGGGCCGGTCGTTGCCGTGGAAGACGAGTGGACGCTCGATCGACCCCTGAGCGAGGACGACCTGCTTGGCGCGCACCTTCCACATGCGCTCGCGCGGGGCGCCGTCGGGCGCCGACGGGAGGTGGTCGGTCAGGCGCTGACAGAG
>NZ_CAJYIU010000065.1 GCF_913775355.1 uncultured Aureimonas sp. | reverse complement strand
CGCACCATCGACCAGCGGGCGGCGTCGTGCTCCGGCCCAAGGAAGCGCTCCTTGGCGCCCTCGGCGAACCAGGCGTCGGCGCCCTCCTTCTCGAAGGCGTCGCGGATCCGCGCGTTGACCGCCTCGTCCTTCAGGACCTCGCCGTCCTCGTCGACGAAGACGCAGATCGGCACGCCCCATGCGCGCTGGCGCGACAGGACCCAGTCCGGCCGGTCGGCGATCATGCCGCGCAGGCGGTTCTGTCCGCTGGCGGGCACGAAACGCGTGTCGTCGATGGCGCTGAGGGCTCGTCCGCGCAGCGTGTCGCCGCCCGACGGCTTGGCCTCGTCGAGCCCATAGCCGGCGAGGTCCTTGTCCATGTGGACGAACCATTGCGGCGTGTTGCGGAAGATCACCGGCTTCTTCGAGCGCCAGGAATGCGGATAGGAATGCTTGAGGCGTCCGCGCGCGAGCAGCCGCCCCGCCGCGACCAGCGCGTCGATCACCCGCTTGTTCGCATCGCCCTTCTTGCCCTTGTCGTCGATGACGCGGCCGGCACCGCCCTCGGCATCCGGCCCGAAGCCCGGCGCGTCCTTGGTGTAGAAGCCGTCGTCGTCCACCGGGAAGGGGATCGACGCGTCGATGCCGCGCGCCTCGATCTCGCGGCGTGCCGAGGTCCAGGCCTCGAAGTCCTCGCGGCCGTGGCTCGGCGCCGTGTGCACGAAGCCCGTGCCGGCGTCGTCGGTCACATGGTCGCCGGCCAGAAGCGGCACGGCGAACCCGTAGCCGCCGCCAAGACCCTTCAGCGGATGGTCGCACAGGAGGGCGGCGAGGTCGGCAGCCGACACGTCGCGCAGACGCCGGACGCCGCCGTCCGGCAGCCGGGCCTTGGCGAAGACGTCGGCGGCCAGCGCGTCGGCCAGCACGAGACGCTCGCCGTGCGCGGCCCAGCGCGGGTTGTCCGCATCGTCCGGCGCGGTGACCTCGTAGAGGCCGTAGGCGATGCGGGGCGAATAGGCGATGGCGCGGTTGCCGGGGATGGTCCAGGGGGTCGTCGTCCAGATCACGACGCTCGCGCCGTCGAGCGGGCCGACATCCGGCGAGCCCGCCTTCGGGAAGCTCGACACGCCGCCGTTGAAGGCCGGCGTGAAGCCGTTCGAGGCGGGGCGGACGGCGAACTTCACCCAGATCGTGTCGGACTCGTAGTCCTGGTACTCGACCTCGGCCTCGGCGAGCGCGGTCTTCTCGACCACCGACCACATCACCGGCTTCGAGCCGCGGTAGAGCTGGCCAGACATGGCGAACTTCAGGAGTTCGCCGGCGATCACCGCCTCGGCTCCGTAGTTCATGGTGAGGTAGGGGTTCCTGAAGTCGCCCTCGACGCCAAGGCGGCGGAACTCGTCCGATTGCACGCCGACCCAGTGCTCGGCATAGGCGCGGCACTCGCGGCGGAAGGCGATCATGGCGGACGAGTCGGTCAGGTCCGGCTTCTGCCGTCCCTTGGCGCGATAGTTCTCCTCCTCGATCTTCCATTCGATCGGCAGGCCGTGGCAGTCCCAGCCGGGCACGTAGTTGGCATCAAAGCCCCGCATCTGGAACGAGCGGGTGATGACGTCCTTCAGCACCTTGTTCAGCGCGTGGCCGATGTGGAGATGGCCGTTGGCGTAGGGCGGGCCGTCGTGAAGGACGTATTTCGGACGCCCGGCGGCCTCGGCGCGCAGCGTGCCGTAGAGGTCCATCTCGTCCCACTTGGCGATCCACTGCGGCTCGGCCTGGGGCAGGCCCGCCCGCATCGGAAACTCGGTCTCCGGCAGGAACAGGGTCTTGGAATAGTCGGTCTCGGGACGATCGGTCATGGCGGCAAAACTCGTTCAGGTCTGCGTCGCGGCTGCGGGCAAGGAAAGCCGCATGGCTTCGGGCGGCGACGCATCGGGGCATAGGAGGGGGCATGGAAGGCCCGGAAGGCTTGGGGTTCCGGGCGCGGCACGTCGTCCCGGCTCCGGCGGCACCTGTCAGCGCCGGCGCGGAACCGGGCGGCTAATTCGCGATCCGGCGGGCGCGAGGGCGCCGGGCGGCAGGGCGGCCGTTCTGTCCATCGCCGCTTCCTATCAAAGGGAGCGGCCCGGTTCCAAGGACTTTTCTCGGGTCAGAAGGCGAGCGCCGCATCCAGCGGCGACAGGGGGCGGGCGCCGGCGAGAAGCGCGCGCGCTTCCGCGGCATCGATGTCCATGCGCGCGATCAGCGCCTCGGCCGAATCGAAGCGCTCCTCGCCGCGGATGAAACCGAACAGCGAGACCGAAACCGCCTCGCCGTAGAGATCGCCGGAAAAGTCGAACAGGAAGGTCTCGAACAGCGCCGCGCCGTTGTCGAAGGTCGGGCGGCGTCCGTAGCTCGCCACCCCGTCGTGGAGCGAGCCGTCGGCCCGGCGCAGGCGCACGGCGTAGATCCCGTGGGCGAGCAGTCCGTCGTCGGGCAGCACCATGTTGGCGGTGGGATAGCCGAGCGTGCGCCCGAGCTTCGCCCCGTGGCTGATCGTTCCGTTGATCGTCCAGCGATAGCCGAGGAGCCCCGCGGCCGCCGCGACGTCGCCGTTCATCAGGTCTTCGCGGATACGGGTCGAGGAGACCGTGTTGGCGCCCTCGTCGACGAAGGGGGCGATCGAGGTGACGCCGATACCGAACTCGGCCCCGCGCGCGCGCAGGAAATCGAGGTCGCCCTGCCGGCGCGCGCCGAAGCGGAAATCGTAGCCGACGACGACGTGGCGCGCGCCGAGGTCGCGGTGCAGCGTCTCGGCGACGAAGGCTTCGGCGGGATGAGCGGCGTACTCGAGATCGAAGGGCTGCTCGACCACAGCGTCCACGCCGAGGAGGCCGAAGAGCCGGGCTTTCAGGGGCGCGGGGGTCAGGCGCTGCACCGGATGCTGCGGCCGGAACACGGTGCGCGGATGCGGCTCGAAGGTGAGGGCGAGGCGCGGCGCGCCGGTCTCGGCGGCGAGCGCCGTGAGCGTCTCGACCACCGCCTGGTGGCCGCGATGGACGCCGTCGAAATTGCCGATCGCGACGACCCCGCCGCGGAACTCGCACGGCAGCGCCGCCGCCCCCGGAATGCGCTGGGCCGGCCCCGTCATCGGAGCGCGGGCATCACGAAGCGGGCATGGACGCCCCGCGTCAGAAGCTCGGCCGACAGGAGAACGGGATCGCCGATCACCTCGGCCAGCTCGTCGCGGTGGATGCCGTGCGAGATGAACAGGCAGTCGGCGCCGTGGTTCACCGCGCCGAGGACATCGGTCATCAGCCCGTCGCCGATGCACAGGACACGGGCCCGCTCCCCCACCACCCGCCGGGCGACCGCGTAGATCGGGGCGTGCGGCTTGCCGGCGAGGTGTACCGTGCCGCCGAGCGAGGCGTAGACCGCGGCGATCGCGCCGGCGCAGGGGATCAGGTGGTCGCCGATATGGACCACGAGATCCGGGTTGGCGCAGATCATCGGCAGGCCGCGGGCGGCGCAGCGCTCCAGGAGCGGCCGGTACGTCTCGGGGTCGTCGGTGCGGTCGTCGAAGAGGCCAGTGCAGACGATCGCCTCGGCGCCCGTCTCGTCTTCCAGCTGCAGGCCGAGCCCGTCGAAGATGTCGAGGTCGCGCTCCGGCCCGATATGAAGAACGCGGCGCGAGCCCGCCTCGATCAGCGCCCGCGTCGCGTCGCCGGAGGTGACGATCGCGTCGAAGCTGTCGCGCGTGACCCCGAGCGCGGCGATCTGGCGCTCGACCCCGTCTGCCAGGCGCGGCGAGTTGGTGAGAAGCACGACCATCTTTCCGGCGCGGCGCGCGGCGGCCAGTGCCGAGACCGCGGCCGCATGGCTCGCCACCCCGTCGTGGACCACGCCCCAGACGTCGCAAAACAGGGCGTCGTAGCCCGCCAGCACCTCATCGAGGCTTTCGATCGCGCGCATCGCGCCCTCGGTCATCGGGTGGCTCCGGCTCGTGTCCATCAGGAGCCCCGCGATATCGGAGCGCGGGGGGCGGGGTCAAGCAAGCGGCCGGCCGTTGCGACCTTGCGCCAAGCTGGCGGCACCCTTGACATTGACGGGGCCGATCTCCTATCTCCCCGCTCGTTAGCACTCACCCAAGTCGAGTGCCAGAGATCGGAACGGGTGCGCTCCGGCGGCCCGTTTCTTGTATCAAGCCTTTTGAGAAGGTTCGACTGAGATGGCCAATGTGAACTTCCGCCCCCTGCATGACCGCGTCGTCGTGCGGCGCGTCGAGTCCGAGTCGAAGACCGCCGGCGGGATCATCATTCCGGACACCGCCAAGGAGAAGCCGCAGGAAGGCGAGATCGTGGCGGTCGGCGCCGGCGCGCGCGACGAGACCGGCAAGGTCAACCCGCTCGAGGTCAAGGCCGGCGACCGCATCCTGTTCGGCAAGTGGTCGGGCACCGAGATCAAGCTCGGCGGCGAGGACCTCCTGATCATGAAGGAATCCGACATCCTCGGGATCGTCGGCTGACCTCTTCGCCCCAACACATCCTTTCCCTTGAAACGGCGCGAGGCTTCATGAGCCGCGCCGAGGAGACAAGACCATGGCAGCCAAGGACGTAAAGTTCGGTCGTGATGCCCGCGAGCGCATGCTGCGCGGCGTCGACATTCTCGCCGATGCGGTGAAGGTCACGCTCGGCCCCAAGGGCCGCAACGTCGTGATCGACAAGTCGTTCGGCGCCCCGCGGATCACCAAGGACGGCGTGTCCGTCGCCAAGGAGATCGAGCTGGAGGACAAGTTCGAGAACATGGGCGCCCAGATGGTGCGCGAAGTGGCCTCGAAGACCAACGACAAGGCCGGCGACGGCACCACCACCGCGACCGTTCTCGCCCAGGCGATCGTCCGCGAGGGCGCCAAGGCCGTGGCCGCCGGCATGAACCCGATGGACGTCAAGCGCGGCATCGACCAGGCCGTCGCCAAGGTCGTCGAGACGCTGGTCTCCTCGGCCCGCAAGATCGAGACCTCCGACGAGGTCGCCCAAGTCGGCACCATCTCCGCCAACGGCGAGAAGGAAATCGGCCAGATGATCGCCTCGGCGATGCAAAAGGTCGGCAACGAGGGCGTCATCACCGTCGAGGAAGCCAAGACCGCCGAGACCGAGCTCGAGGTCGTCGAGGGCATGCAGTTCGACCGCGGCTACCTGTCGCCGTACTTCGTGACCAACGCCGAGAAGATGGTGGCCGACCTCGAGGACGCCTACATCCTCCTGCACGAGAAGAAGCTCTCCAACCTCCAGGCGATGCTCCCGGTCCTCGAGGCCGTCGTGCAGTCGTCGCGCCCGCTCGTCATCATCGCCGAGGACGTCGAGGGCGAGGCGCTCGCCACGCTCGTCGTCAACAAGCTGCGTGGCGGCCTGAAGATCGCCGCCGTCAAGGCGCCGGGCTTCGGCGATCGCCGCAAGGCGATGCTCGAGGACATCGCGATCCTCACCGGTGGTCAGGTCATCTCCGAGGACCTCGGCATCAAGCTCGAGAACGTCACGCTCGACATGCTCGGCCGCGCCAAGAAGGTCTCCATCACCAAGGAGAACACCACGATCGTCGACGGCAACGGTGAAGCCGACGGCATCAAGGCCCGCGTCTCGCAGATCAAGCAGCAGATCGAGGAGACCACCTCGGACTACGACCGCGAGAAGCTCCAGGAGCGCCTGGCCAAGCTCGCGGGCGGCGTCGCGGTGATCCGCGTCGGCGGCTCGACCGAGGTCGAGGTCAAGGAGAAGAAGGACCGCGTCGACGACGCGCTCAACGCGACCCGCGCGGCCGTGGAAGAGGGCATCGTCCCGGGCGGCGGCGTGGCGCTCCTGCGCGCTTCGAACGCCGTGGACCTCAAGGGCGAGAACGCCGACCAGGACGCCGGCATCGCCATCGTCCGCAAGGCACTCCAGGCCCCGATCCGTCAGATCGTCCAGAACGCCGGTGGCGAGGGCTCGATCGTGGTCGGCAAGATCCTCGACAACTCGTCGCTGACCTACGGCTACAACGCCCAGACCAGCGAGTACGGCGACATGATCCAGGCCGGCATCGTCGACCCGGTCAAGGTCGTGCGCTCGGCGCTGCAGGACGCGGCCTCGGTCGCGGGTCTCCTCGTCACCACCGAAGCCATGATCTCCGAGGCCCCCAAGAAGGACTCGGGCGCCGGCGGCATGCCGGGCGGCATGGGCGGCGGCATGGG
>NZ_CAJYIU010000064.1 GCF_913775355.1 uncultured Aureimonas sp. | reverse complement strand
TCGGCTTCACCGATACGCGGATCGGGCGCCCTGGCATCTTCATCGGACTGGAAAACTACCAGTACCTGATGGAGGACAAGGTCTTCTGGCTCTCCGTGTTCAACACGATCGTCTACACCGCGGTCGCCTCGATCCTGAAATTCGCGCTCGGCCTGTGGCTGGCGATCATCCTGAACGAGAGCCTGCCCTTCAAGACGTTCTTCCGCGCCATCATCCTCCTGCCCTGGGTCGTGCCGACGGTGCTTTCGGCACTGGCCTTCTGGTGGATCTTCGACTCGCAGTTCTCGATCATCTCCTGGGTGCTGATGCAGTGGGGCGTGATCGACGCGCCGATCAACTTCCTCGGCGACGCGACCAACGCACGCCTGTCGGTGATCGCCGCCAACGTCTGGCGCGGCATCCCGTTCGTCGCTATCTCGCTGCTCGCCGGCCTCCAGACCATTCCCGTCTCGTTGCACGAGGCGGCGGCGCTCGACGGTGCGACGTCGTGGCAGCGGTTCCGGCGCATCACGCTGCCGCTGCTGACGCCCATTATTGCGGTGGTGATGACGTTCTCGGTGTTGTTCACCTTCACCGATTTCCAGCTGATCTACGTCCTCACCAAGGGAGGGCCGGTCAACGCGACGCACCTCATGGCGACCCTGTCCTTCCAGCGCGGCATTCCCGGCGGAGCGCTGGGCGAGGGGGCGGCGATCGCCGTCGCCATGGTGCCGTTCCTTCTGGCGGCGATCCTGTTCAGCTTCTTCGGCCTGCAGCGCCGCAAGTGGCAGCAGGGCGGGACGGATTGAGGAGAGCGACGATGACCGCGAACACGACCGAGACCGCCGGACACCTCACTGACGACGTCGTCGGCATGTCCCATCACGACACGCTGGCGCGCAAGATCCTCGTGATCTACCTGCCGCTCGCCGTCTTCATCTTCGTGCTGCTCTTCCCGTTCTACTGGATGGCCATCACGGCAGTGAAGCCGAACGACCAGCTGACGAACTACGCGAACTACAGTCCGTTCTGGGTGGTCGGCCCGACGCTCGATCACATCAAGTACCTGCTGTTCGAGACCTCCTATCCCGGCTGGCTCTGGAACACGGTGATCGTCGCCGTCTGCTCGACGATCATCGCGCTGGCCGCCTCGGTCTTCGCGGCCTACGCGATCGAGCGCGTGCGCTTCACCGGCGCGCGGGTGACGGGTCTCATGGTGTTCCTCGCCTACCTCATACCGCCATCGATCCTGTTCATTCCGCTGGCCTTCATCGTGTTCCAGCTCGGCATGTTCGACTCGCGGCTGGCGCTGATCCTCACCTACCCGACCTTCCTCATTCCGTTCTGCACCTGGCTCCTGATGGGCTACTTCCGCTCGATCCCGTTCGAGTTGGAGGAAAGCGCGCTGGTGGACGGGGCGACGCGCTGGCAGATTCTGACCAAGGTCGTGCTGCCGCTGGCCGTTCCCGGATTGATCTCGGCCGGCATCTTCGCCTTCACGCTGGCCTGGAACGAGTTCATCTACGCGCTGACCTTCATCCAGTCGTCGGAGAACAAGACGGTGCCGGTCGGCGTCCTGACCGAGCTCGTGCGTGGCGACGTGTATGAATGGGGCTCGCTGATGGCCGGCGCGCTGATCGGTTCGCTGCCCGTCGTGATCCTCTACTCCTTCTTCGTCGACTACTACGTGTCGTCGATGACGGGCGCCGTGAAGGAATAGGCCGGGGGCCGGCGGTTCGGTTGCCGAGCCGCCGGCCCTTGCCGTTTGCCCGTCAAGCCGCAGTTTTCACGGACGGCTCCGGACGGGAAACAGTGTTATGCGTGCGTTTGACCTTTTCACCCGGGCAGCGTTCGGGCTGGCCAGCCTTCTTCTGATGCTGCTGGCCTGCGGACTGATCGTCTACGCCTTCGGCGGCGTCTGGGGCAGCTTCCGCGCGCCGGATGCCGATGTCGGTGCGACCCTTCTGGAGGCCGTCGGCTATACCGTCATTGCCATCGCGGTCTTCGATGTCGGTAAATATCTTCTGGAGGAAGAGGCGATCCGGGGTCGCGAGATGCGCAGTGCGGGCGAGGCGCGCCGGAGCCTGACGAAGTTCATCTCGACGATCGTTATAGCGGTGCTGCTCGAGGCGGTCGTCACCGTCTTCCAGGCGGGCAAGGAATCGATGCCGCTGATGCTCTATCCGACGCTGCTGCTCTTGTCCGGCATCCTGCTGATGGTCGGGCTCGGCGTCTATCAGCGGCTGTCCGTCAGCGTCGAAAGCGTGGCGAAGGATCCGCCGGAGGAGGAGAGCGAAAGCGGGAATTGACCGTCGGGCGGGAGGTCGCTGCGACGGCACGTCCTGACGTTACAGCTTGGCACGGAATGCGAGAATCCGGTGAGCCGCGCGAGCCGGGGTGCGACATCTCAGCGAAGCGGGCGGCTGCAATCGTCGTGAACCGCGGGGCATCGCGGCGCGTTTGCCGACCTCTGAACGCAGTGGAGGATGTTGGCATGACGGCTCGTCTTGAGGGAAAATCGTCGCGTCTTCGAGGCGCGCTGGCCGGGCTGATCGTTCTGTCCGGCATATGCCTGCCTGGTGCGGCGAGCGCCTATACCTATACCAACCCGACCTTCGGAACCTCGGCGACCTTTCCGGCGCAGGCGTTTCCACGCATCGAACCATCGACGCCGGAAGGACAGGTCTGGCGCTCGGATGCCGGCGCCGAACTCGTCGTCTATGCGATCGAGGATCCCGAATGGTCGACGCCCGGCGAACTCGTCCGCTGGCGCAAGTCTCTCGACGAGGTGACCTACCAGCGGACCGGATCGAACTGGGCGGTCGTGTCCGGCTTCCTGAAGGACGGCCGCATCTTCTACGAGCGCTACATCTTCCGCGGCCGCCTCGCTCATTCGGTCTCTGTCCGCTACCCGGAAGCCCTGCGCGATCGGTATGACGGCCTGCTGAAGTCGATCACCGAGAGCCTGCGCGGACCCTCGCGCTGAAACCGCTTGAAGACAGAGCCACCGGTCGACCGGAGGCTGGCCATGCGGAATGTCGGCCGCTAGAAACCGGCCGATGCCGTTTCAATGGAGCCGACACCCCATGCCCCTCGCCGAGAATGTCGCCCGCCTGCGGGTGACAGATGGCAAGACGATCGAGGACGTCGCGCGCAGCACCAACCTCCCGGTCGCGCTGATCGCCGCCATCGAAGGCGGCCGGCGCGTTCCCCCGCCGAAATCGCTGCGGTCACTGGCCAGCTACTTCGGCGTCAGCGTCGACGCGCTGCTGCGCTGATCGATCGGATGGGGCGCGGTCTCGACTGGTGCCGGCTGAGGGGATTGAACCCCCGACCTTCGGTTTACAAAACCGCTGCTCTACCGCTGAGCTAAGCCGGCCCCGGCGGTCGATCTAGCACAGGGGCGCCGCGATCGCATCCGCAAATTTCCTCACCCGTCTCGTGGTGCGGTGCAGGCGGACAAAAGCACCCGCAAGTCCTTCCACGGCACGCGTTTTCCGGGCATACGGATCGGGTCCGCACTGTGGGAGGAACCCGATGGATCGTCGTCAATTCATTCGCCAAGCCGGTGTCGTCGCCGGCGGGACCGTGGTGGGAACCGGGCTTGCCGCGCCCGCGCTGGCGCAGAGCGCGCCGACGCTGCGCTGGCGCATGACGTCGAGCTTTCCGAACACTCTCGACACGCTGTTCGGCTCTTCGCGCCTGTTCTCGGAGATCGTCTCCAAGCTAACGGACGGCAAGTTCACGATCGACGTCTTCCCCGCCGGTGAACTGGTGCCGGGCCTGCAGGCGCTCGATGCGACGCAGGACGGCACGGTCGAGGCGGCGCATACCGTACTCTACTACTACGTCGGCAAGGATCCGACCTTTGCGATCGGCAGCTCGATCCCCTTCGGCCTGAACGCGCGCCAGCAGAACGCCTGGCTTTACAACGGCGGCGGCAACGAGGCGATCAACGAGTTCCTGACCTCCTACGGTGTGCGGGCCTATCCCGGCGGCAACACCGGCACCCAGATGGGCGGCTGGTTCCGCAAGGAGATCAACTCGCTGAACGACCTGCAGGGTCTGAAGATGCGCATCGCAGGCATCGCGGGGCAGGTGCTCTCGCCGCTCGGCGTCGTCGCGCAGCAGCTGGCGGGCGGCGACGTCTATCCGGCGCTCGAGCGCGGCACGCTGGACGCGACCGAGTTCGTCGGCCCCTACGACGACGAGAAGCTCGGCTTCTATCAGGTGGCGCCGTACTACTACTATCCGGCCTTCTGGGAAGCCGGTCCGACGGTCCACTACATGTTCAATCAGGCGAAGTACGACGAGCTGCCCGACAGCTACAAGGCGGCGCTGGAGAACGCGGCAGCCGTCTGCAACACGCGCATGCTCGCCGACTACGACGTGAAGAACATGCGTGCGATCCGCTCGCTCGTCGGCAAGGGCGTCCAGCTGCGCCCGCTGCCGCGCGACGTGCTCGACGCGGCGCTCACATCCTCGCAGGATCTCTACGCGAAGTTGTCGGCCTCGAACCCGAAGTGGAAGGCGATGTACGACCCCTGGAGCCAGTTCCGCACCCAGATCTACGAGTGGTTCCGTGTCGCCGAGTACACGAACGACACGTACAACTACAGCCAGCAGGCCGCCAGGAAGTGACGGTCAAATTGATGTGATTGCGAAAGGCCGGCTTTCTCGGAGCCGGCCTTTTGTTTGCCCTGCCGCCTTATTGCATAGGGTCGCGGCGTGGTCTCCAATGCCTCTGTTTCGCGTCTCGGCGATTGGGAGGACAACGCGTGGATCGCAGAAAATTCATTCTCAAGGCGGGAGCCGTCACGGGCGGCGCCGCAGCGAGCACGGTGCTTGCCGCGCCCGCCATCGCGCAGGAGATGCCGAGCATCCGCTGGCGCCTGACGTCGAGCTTCCCCAATACGCTCGACACGATCTTCGGCGGCGCCAAGACGCTGTCGTCCGCGATCTCGGAGATCACCGGCGGCAAGTTCCAGATCGACGTGTTTCCGGCGGGCGAGCTCGTGCCGGGCCTCCAGGCGCTCGACGCCGTGCAGGACAGCACGGTCGAGGCGGCGCACACCGCGGCCTATTACTACGTCGGCAAGGACCCGACGTTCGCGATCGGCGCGACCATCCCCTTCGGCCTCAACGCCCGCCAGCAGAACGCCTGGCTCTATCACGGCGGCGGCAACGAGGCCTACGACGAGTTCCTCGCGGGCTACAACGTGAAAGGTCTGCCGGGCGGCAATACCGGCGTCCAGATGGGCGGCTGGTTCCGCAAGGAGATCAATTCGGTCGCCGATCTGAAGGGCCTGAAGATGCGCATCGCCGGCCTTGCCGGGCGCGTGCTGGAGCCGCTCGGCGTCGTGCCGCAGCAGCTGGCCGGCGGCGACATTTATCCGGCGTTGGAGCGTGGTACGATCGACGCCACGGAGTGGATCGGACCCTACGACGACGAAAAGCTCGGCTTCTATCAGGTCGCGCCGTACTACTACTATCCGGCCTTCTGGGAGGGCGGCCTGACGCTGCACTTCCTCTTCAACAAGGCGAAGTACGAGGAGCTTCCGGCCGCCTACAAGGCGGCGCTCGACACGGCGGCGAAGGCGGTGAACGTCAACATGATGGCGCTCTACGACGCCAAGAACATGCAGGCGATCCGCTCGCTGGTCGGCAAGGGCGTGCAGCTTCGCTCGTTGCCGCGCGACATTCTCGACGCGTCCTACGATTCGGCGATGAAGCTCTACGCCTCGCTGTCGGCGAGCAATCCGAAGTGGAAGGCGATCTATGATCCGTGGGCGAAGTTCCGCGCCGAGAGCTACGAGTGGTTCCGCGTCGCGGAATACTCCTACGATACCTACGTCTACACGCAGCAGGCGGCCGGCAAGTAAGCTTGGCGAACTCATAAACGAAGAAGGCCGGCGGAGCGATCCGCTGGCCTTCTTCGTTTCCAGCCTATTGCTGGAGCGCCGGAGCGGCGCCGAAACTCGGCGCGGCGTGTGCCCCGAAGCTCGGCGGGGCCGACGGAGCGGGGGATCCGGGAGAGCCGGCCGGCGGCGCGCCGAACGAGGGCGCCGGTGCCGCGCCGAAGGACGGCGGCGGCGGAGCCCCGAACGAGGGCGCGGCCGGCGATCCGAACGAGGGCGGCGCCACGCTGCCTGACGTCGGCGCCACGGAGCCCGGCATCGGAACGTTGAGCTGGATGGTCGAGGGGTCGACCACGCGCTCTTCCTTCAGGAAGTACGTCACGGACTGCGGCCAGACGATCAGGATCGCGACGAGGATCAGCTGGAGGCCGAGCCAGGGGATCGCGCCGAGATAGATGTCGGAGCTCTTCACGTTCGCCGGTGCGATGCCGCGCAGATAGAAGAGCGCGAAGCCGAAAGGCGGGTGCATGAAGGCCGTCTGCATGTTCACGCACAGGAGGACGCCGAACCACACGAGATCGATGCCGAGCGCATGAGCCGCCGGGGCCAGCAGCGGCACGATGATGAAGGCGATCTCGAAGAAGTCGAGGAAGAACGCGACGAAGAAAATGAAGATGTTGACGAAGAGCAGGAAGCCGACGACGCCGCCCGGAATGTGGGACAGGAGGTACTGGATCCAGTGGCCACCATCCATGCCCTGGAAGACGAGGCTGAAGACGGTTGAGCCGATGAGGATGAAGACCACCATGGCGGTGAGGCGCATCGTGGTCGCCATCGCCTGACGCGTCAGCGTCCAGCTGAGACGACGGTGGAGGGCGGCCAGCAGGATCGCGCCGACCGAGCCCATCGCGCCCGCTTCCGTCGGCGTCGCGAGGCCCATGAACATGGTCCCGAGCACCAGGAAGATGAGCGCGAGCGAGGGCACCATACCCTTGGCGACCTGCCACCAGAGTTCCCGCCCGCTCTTGGTGCGCGCTTCCGGCGGCAACGGCGGCATCTTGTGCGGCTGCAGCTTCGACATGACGAAGATGAAGCCGAGGAAGAGGAGGATCTGGAGCAGCGAGGGGCCGATCGCGCCGGCATACATGTCGCCGACCGAGCGGCCGAGCTGGTCGGCCAGAATGATGAGGACGAGCGACGGGGGGATGACCTGTGTGATCGTGCCGGACGCCGCGATGACACCGGTCGCCAGACGCATATCGTAGCCGTAGCGCATCATCACCGGCAGCGAGACGACGCCCATCGCGATCACCGAGGCCGCGACCGTGCCCGTGATGGCGCCGAGCACGGCGCCGACGAGGATGACGGCGTAGGCGAGGCCGCCCGGTGTCGGGCCGAAGAGCTGGCCGGAGCCCTCGAGGAGATCCTCGGCCAGGCCGCATCGTTCCAGGATCGCGCCCATGAAGGTGAAGAACGGAATCGCTAGCAGGAGATCGTTGGAAATCGTGCCGTAGAAGCGCAGCGGCAGCGCGTTGAGAAGCGCCGGGCTGAAGTGGTCGAAGTAGACGCCGAGCGCGCCGAACAGGAGGCCCACCGCCGCCAGCGAGAAGGCGACCGGAAAGCCCATGAGCAGGAAGACGATCATGCCGCCGAACATCAGCGGCGGCATCGGCCCGTATTCAAACATTCGCGTGTTTCCCCCGCGCGGCCGCCTACTGCAGCGGCTTCTCGTACTTCGTTTCGATCGTGATGAGCCCGGCGAGCGCGGCGAACCGCTTGATGAGTTCGGACAGGCCCTGAAGGAAGAGCAGCGCGAACCCGAGCGGCAGCGTCGCCTTGGCCGGCCAGAGGATCAGCCCGCCGGCATTCATCGAGACTTCGCCGCTCGTGAACGAACGCCAGAAGAACGGGAAGGTGAGGGCGAAGAGATAGCCGATGACGGGCAGGAACAGGACGATGAAACCGAAGATGTCGACGAAGAGGCGGCCCTTCGTGCTCAGCGCCGAATAGACGAGATCGACGCGCACGTGCTCGTTCATCTTCAGCGTGTAGGACGCGCCGAGGAGTACCATGCCGGCGAACATGTACCACTGAATCTCGAGGAGACCGTTGGAGCTCGTGTTCAGCGTGTAGCGGATAAGGGCGTTGCCGGCGCTGATCAGCACCGCGATCAGGACAAGATAGTCCGCGATCACAGCGAAGCCCGCGCTGAGCCTGTCGACGCCTCGGCTGAAAGCCAGAAGAACTCCCATCATCCCTCCCTGGATCGGGTCGCGGATCGTGCCAATCAAGGCAAATCTGCGACACCTTCTGGCCTACGACAGCAAATGCTGGCAAGGCCAGCGTTTTCTCGGCGATCGGTCGTGGCCGCCGCGTTCCGTGATGATGCCGGGAAAACGGGCGGCGAAGAGGAGCAGGTCTTGGACGAGGCGCGGATCGATCGTCAGGCGGAGACCGTCGCACGGCTGGCGCGCCAGTTGCGGTTCGAACTTCTCCTCCTGAAACGCATGCGCGCTCGCCCTCGCGGTCTCGTCAAGGCCGAGGCGACGGACGCCGCGGCGAAGCGGTCCCTCGCCGAAGTTTATGCGGCCGCGCTCCTCCGCCGGGCCGAAGCCGAGGCGGACGCGGGCTGACGGGTCAGCCCTTCAAATGCCGTCGCGCCGCGTAGAGCGACACGGCGGCCGCGTTCGACACGTTGAGGGACCGGATCGCGCCCGGCACTTCGAGGCGAGCCAGAACGTCCACGGTCTCGCGCGTCTTCTGCCGCAGCCCCTTGCCCTCGGAACCCAGCACGAGGGCGAGCTTTCCGCCGTCCAGCGCGGGTTCCAGTTCGTCGTCGCCCGCCGAATCGAGTCCGATCGTCCGGTAGCCGCGATCCTTCAACTCGCCAAGCGCCTCGGCGAGGTTGGTCACCTGCACATAGGCGATCAGTTCCAGCGCGCCGGAAGCCGACTTGGCGAGAACGCCAGACTCCTGCGGGGAGTGGCGCGAGGTCGTCACCACGGCGCCGGCTCCGAAAGCGACGGCCGAGCGGAGAATCGCTCCGACATTGTGCGGGTCGGTCACCTGATCGAGCACGAGGACGAGATCGGCCTCGCCGAGATCGCCAAGTCGCGCCGGCTTCAGTGGCGCGGTTTCGAGGAGCACGCCCTGGTGGACGGCGTCCGACCCGAGCTCCTGATCGAGGAAACGGGGCTCGACGATCTCGATCGGGCAGGGCGCCGCGTTCTCGTCGAGCTCGAGCCGGTTGAGCGCGTTGCGCGTCACGTAGATCTGCATGAAGCGACGGCGCGGATTCGCGAGCGCCGCCTGCACCGTGTGGATGCCGTAGAGCCGGACGCGGTCGGCCGGGGCGGGGCGGCCCGCATGCTGCGGCTTCTGCGGCCGGGCCGACTGTACGGCCGGACCGACGGCGGCCTGTTCGCGATGCGCCCGCCGCAGCCGGGCGTAATGCGAGTCCTTCGGAGTGTGGCTCTTGGGATGATCTGTCATGATGGCGCTTTATCGGAGTTCGGCAGGCGAGCAAAGGCGAGCATGTGAACTCCCTTCATATCGCTGCCGTCGGCATGTTGACACGGGCCCGGCCTGTCGCCATAACGCCGCTCGAAGCGAACGGGCAACGCCCGCTGCTTTCGGCGGCCCGCGAGGGGCGCAGGGTGACCTGGAGGGATGCCCGAGTGGTTAAAGGGGACGGACTGTAAATCCGTTGGCTTAGCCTACGTTGGTTCAAATCCAACTCCCTCCACCATTCACCCACCCGGCGCGGGTATAGCTCAATGGTAGAGCAGCAGCCTTCCAAGCTGAATACGAGGGTTCGATTCCCTCTACCCGCTCCAATCTGCTGACGTTCGAAAGTCGTGTCGGCTGCAAACGGTGCATGTGTTCGGGATCGGAACGCTGTCGTTCCGGCGGATAAATGTCCGTGTCGAGAGCCCGACGGCTATCTGAAATGCCCTAGCTTCTCCGCATCGCAGCTTTGAACGCCGGATCAAACTCGCGCGGACGTTATGTCGTTCGAGATCGACTTGGGTGGGAAATGCCTCATTAAAGTTCTGCGTTTAAGCTCTGAGGTTGTGCGGTCGGATCGATCGTCCGTCCTGGGAGGCTTAACGATGCGGCTGTTTTCGGGGAATGCGGACCGTGTGCTCGAGGCACTCGGGCGCTCGCTCGCGGTGATCGAATTCACGCCCACCGGCGACATCGTGTCGGCCAACGCCAATTTCTGCGCGGTTCTGGGCTACGAGAGCCACGAGATCGTCGGCCAGCATCATCGGATGTTCGTCGAGCCGCAGGTCGCATCCTCCGCCGAGTATCGGGATTTCTGGACCGCGCTGGCGGCAGGCTCTCCGGTTGCGGACGTATTCAAGCGCATCGCGAAGGGTGGCCGCGAGGTTTGGATCCGGGCGACCTACAACCCGGTGCTGGATTCTCGAGGCCGTGTGCAGAAGATCGTCAAGTTCGCGTCCGACATCACGGAGACGAAGCGGGCCGCGATGGAGAATGCGGAAAAGCTGGCCGCGCTCTCGCGCTCGCAGGCGATCATCGAATTCACCCCTGACGGGACGATCCTGACGGCGAACGACGGCTTCCTGAAGACGCTCGGCTACGAACTCTCCGAGATCGTCGGTCGGCATCATCGGATGTTCGTCGATCCCGCCTACGCCGCCGACCCGGCCTACGGAGCGTTCTGGGCCGATCTGCGAGCAGGCCGCTTCCGAGCGGCCGACTTCAAGCGCATCGGCAAGGGCGGTCGCGAGGTCTGGATCCAGGCTTCCTACAATCCGATCCGCGACGAGAACGGAGCGGTTGTGAAGGTGGTCAAGTTCGCGACCGACCTCACGGACCGGATGACGGCGCTGGAGACGATCGGCACCGCCCTTTCAAAGCTGGCGCGCGGCGATCTCGCCCAGCGGCTCGATACCCCGTTCGTCCCCTCGCTCGAAGGCATCCGCGAGAGCTTCAACCAGGCGCTCGCCGCGCTCGGCGAAGCGATGACGGCCGTGCTCGACACCAGCGACGTGATCCATACGGGCACCAACCAGATCCGCATGGCCTCCGACGATCTGGCCGCGCGCACCGAGCAGCAGGCGGCCGCCGTCGAGGAGACGACGGCCGCGGTGACGGAGATTACCGGAAACGTCCGCCAATCGAGCGTTCAGGCTGACGGCGCGGGGCAGCTGGTCTCCAATACGAGAACCGACGTCGCGGCCTCCAGCGCCGTGGTCCGCGAGGCGGTTGCGGCCATGGCCGAGATCGAGCGCTCGTCGTCCGAGATCGGCAAGATCATCGGCGTGATCGACGAGATCGCCTTCCAGACCAATCTCCTTGCGCTGAATGCCGGGGTCGAGGCCGCGCGCGCCGGAGACGCCGGACGAGGGTTCGCAGTCGTCGCGCAGGAGGTTCGCGGCCTTGCGCAGCGGTCGGCCGAGGCCGCCAAGGACATCAAGCTTCTGATCGAGGCGTCCCGGCGCCAGGTGGGAAGGGGTGTCGAACTCGTCGACCGGACGGGAGCCGCGCTGGGTGGCATGCTCGACCGCTTCGCTGAGATCGACGGCAACATTCGCGGCATCGTCGAGAGCGTGAAATCGCAGTCGATCGCGCTCAGTGAAATCAGCATCGCCATGGATACGTTCGATCGGGGCACGCAGCAGAACGCGGCGATGGTCGAGCAGTCGACGGCAGCCAGCAACGAACTGGCGGCCGAGGCGACGCGCATGCGCGAACTGCTCGGCCGCTTTCGCTTCTCGCGCGACCCGGACGGCGTGCCGGTCCGCGCACGGCCCGCGGTACACGAACTCCAGTCGCGCCTCGCGGTCGCATCCTCGTCCTGGTGACGACCTGCGCCCCTTCTGAAAAGAAAGCGCGTCACCCAACCATCGGTAGGTCGCCTCCGGCTTTCAGTCCGTCCGACCGAGCTTCTCCGCTTCGGCCGCGCCGTCGGCTGCGGGCCGGTCCTGCGACTGCTCGTGCAAGTGACGCCGGGCGTCCTCGACGCTGATGCCGTGCTTGGCGGCCATCTCCTCGACCTGCGGGTCGGGGATCGTGGTCTCGTCGTTCTGGATCGGGATGTTGGACATGGCGTGCTCCCACCTGTGTGTGTGACGGGGAACGCGCTTGCGATGCGAAAGTGCCGGCCGTCGTGACGCAGACATCGGCCGTCGCGGTCACGCCTTCCGGAGCCATCTTCCGGGGGGCGCTTGTGTTTCGCCCTTCCACTCGCTATGTCGCGGCCCTGTCGTGCTAGGCCCAAGGTAGAGATCATGGCGAAGAGCAAATTCGAGCGTAACAAGCCGCATGTGAACATCGGGACGATTGGTCACGTTGATCATGGGAAGACGTCGCTGACGGCGGCGATCACGAAGTACTTCGGCGAGTTCCGCGCGTACGACCAGATCGACGCGGCGCCGGAGGAGAAGGCGCGCGGCATCACGATCTCGACGGCGCACGTCGAGTACG
>NZ_CAJYIU010000063.1 GCF_913775355.1 uncultured Aureimonas sp. | reverse complement strand
GCCTCCTCGGCCGCAATCCGGAGTTCCTGCGACCGCTGGCGCGGCAGGGCATGAGCGGGCGTCCGCTGATCCGCTTCATCGCGATCGATCTCGGGCGCGGGCCGGACGGCGCGTGGCGCGTTCTCGGTGACCGCGCGCAGGCGCCCTCGGGCGCGGGCTTCGCGTTGGAAAACCGCGTCGCGACCTCGCGCGCGCTGCCCGATCTCGCGCGCCAACTCCACGTACGCCGCCTCGCCGGCTTCTTCGCGCGATTCCGCGAAACGCTGGAGGGACTGAACGACCAGGACGGCGCCCGCGTCGGGCTGCTCACGCCCGGCCCCTTCAACGAGACCTATTTCGAGCACGCCTATCTCGCCCGCTATCTCGGATTCCACCTTCTCGAAGGTGGCGATCTGGTGGTGCAGGGCGACCGGGCCAAGCTGCGCACCGTCGATGGCCTGCGCCCGGTCGGCGTCCTCTGGCGGCGCCTCGACGCCGACTATGCCGATCCGCTGGAACTGTTCTCGCAGTCCCGCATCGGCACGCCCGGCCTTCTTCGCGCGGTGCGCGCCGGGCATCTCGAACTCGTCAACGCGCTCGGCTCCGGCATTCTGGAGACGCCGGCCTTCGCCGCCTTCGAGGACGCCCTGGCGACGCGGCTCGTCGGCGAGCCGCTGGCGCTTCGCTCGGTGGAAACCCTCTGGTGCGGCGACGCCGCTTCGCGGGCGCGCGTGGCCGTCGAGCCCGGCTGGACGCTCGGCCCCGCCTTTTCGGGCCAGGCGATCGAGCCGGCCATTGCCCGGCTTCCCGCGAGCGGGGATGCCGACCATCTCGTCGCCCGCAGGTCCCCGCCCCTCTCCTGCATCCCCGTCGAAGCGGACGGCGCGATGGAGGGCCAGCCCGTCACGCTGCGCGTCTTCCTCGCGCGCTCGGGCGAGGGCTGGGACGTCATGCCCGGCGGCTTCGCGCGCGCGGCGCACCGCGGCGAGGCTACGCCCGCGATCGGCGCCGGCGGGCGCTCGATGGACGTCTGGATCCCCGGCGACGAACCGGACGCACCGATCACGCTTCTGAGCTCCGGCCGCGAATTCCGCCGCCGCCTGCCGGGATCGCTTCCGGCGCGCGCGGCCGACAACCTGTTCTGGCTCGGCCGCAGCGCCGAGCGCGTCGAGGTGGCGGTCCGCCTCTGGCGCGCGGCGCTGGAGCGTCGCGGCGAAGAGCGTGAGACCGCCGTCGATGCCGCGCGCCGCGCGCTTCTCAAGCGCTCCGGCATCCGCGACGACGACCCGCTCGCCGGGCTGCACCGCACCGCGCGCTCGGCCTTCGACATCGCCTCGCGCATCCGAGACCGCTTCTCGCCCGACGCCTGGCGCGTTCTGGCCGAGGTGGTGGAACTTCTCGACGAGGCCCGCCGCCGCAAGGACACGGCCGATCATCCGGCGCTGGCCGGCCGTCTTCTGACGCGGCTCGCCGGCTTCTCCGGTCTCGTCGAGGAGAACATGTACCAGTTCTCCGGCTGGCGCTTCCTCCAGTGCGGGCGCCGCATAGAGCGCGGCGAGGCGACGGCGACGGCAACGGCCGACTTCCTCGCCGCCGGCGGCGAAGGCGTCTTCGAGGCGCTGCTCGAATTCACCGACAGCCGCCTAACCTACCGACGCCGCTTCTCGGTCGAACTCCATGCCGAGACCGTCCTCGATCTCTGCCTGCTCGACCCCCTCAACCCGCGCTCCGTCGCCTATCAGGTCGCAGCGGCGCGCCGCGCCATGGCGGACCTGCCCGGCACCCATGCCGGCGAGAGCCTCGATCTGGCGGCGCGGCGCATCGCCCGTCTCCATGTGCGCCTCGAGACGGCCGTACCCGCCGAGATCACGCCCGCCTTCCTCACCCGCGTGGCCCGCGATCTCCGGGACATTTCGGACCTTCTCTCCGAGCGCTACTTCGCCGTCGCCCCGCAAGGGTCGATCGAACGCTTCGGCAGCGAGTAGGCGCGGCCTTGATCTACGATATCCGCCTCCTGATCGCGTACCACTATCCCGGCTTCGTCGCGGATGCCCGGCACATCCTGCGCGTCGAGCCGCGCGAGGATCGCGGACAGCGCGTCCTCGCAAGCCGGCTCCGGTTCGAGCCGACCCCGAGCGAGATGCAGGGCGAGACGGACTTCTTCGGCAACCGCACCGCGCATTGCCTGATCGCGCGCCCGCACGACGCGCTTCGGGTCGAACTCGATACCCGCGTTCGCGTCGAGCGTCCGGCGCCGCGCCTCGAAGACACGCCGTCGCTGCGGCAGGTGCGCGAGTGGAGCGCGTCCTCTCTCGAGAGCGAGGGCGACAGCCCGATTCATTTCGGCGGGGCCGGCCGCCTCGTCGCGCCGTCGCCCGCCGTCGCCGCCTATGCGTTGGAGACGCTGGAGGCGGCCCCGGCCATCGGCCTCGGTCTCCTCATGCTCGCCCGGCGCATCCGGTCCGACTTCCGCTTCCAGGCCGGCGTGTCGTCGGTGGCGACGCGCGTCGAGGAGACATTCGCGATGCGCCGCGGCGTCTGTCAGGACTTCTCGCACATGATGATCGCGGGCCTTCGCGGCTGCGGCGTTCCCGCCGCCTATGCCAGCGGCTTCCTGCGCACCGAGCCGCCGCCCGGCGAGCCGCGTCTGGCGGGCGCGGATGCCATGCACGCCTGGGTCGAGGCCTGGGCGGGCCCGGCTGCCGGCTGGATCGGCCTCGATCCGACGAACGGCTGCCTCGCGGGGGAAGACCACGTCCTCGTCGCGCTCGGTCGCGACTATGCCGACGTGGCGCCGATCGACGGCGTCCTGATCACGGCGGGCCCGCAGAAGCACCACCACGCCGTCGACATGGTGCCGGTCGAGCCCGAGGTAACGGCGTCTTAACGACACCGCCATCCGGCATGCTGCCCGGCCACCGTCCATAAGACTTCCTTCGCGGATCGAGGCTCACAGTCCCGCCGATCGGAAAGGCGCGGGGCCCATGCAGATCGACCTCTTCACCATCTACGTCCTCTGCGCGGCGGTTCTCGGTGTCGCGAGCGCCATGGCCTTCGGCGAAAGCCTGTTCAACCCGCGCCATCAGCGGGTCCTGCGGCTCTGGTCGCTCGCCTATCTGTTTCTTCTCGCCGGATCGATGCTCGTGTCCTGGCGCGAGGAGCTGCCGACCGTCATCGGCTCCGGCCTGTCGAACATCCTCATCTTCACCGGCTACGGCCTGATGGTCGCCGGCATCACCCGCATCGGCGGCCGCGACGTCGCCCCGCCGCTCGCCGCCGTCGCGGGCGGCGCCGCCCTCTGGCTCTGGGCCGGGCCCAACCTGCCGCTGCCGATCTGGCACGCGATGGCGGCGCTCGTGATCGCCTGCATCCAGTTCGCGGGCGTCGCCGCGCTCCTGTCGCCGACGCTCGGCGCCATGCGCTCGCGCCCCCTCGCCGTCGCCGTCTTCGCCATCCACGGGGCGGTCTACATGACGCGCGTCATCGCCATGCCGCTTCTCGACACGGTGACCGACGCGGCGGCGATCAAGCTTCTGTCGATCCTGACGATGGGCGAAGGCGTCCTCTACGCCGTCGCGGCGCCGATGGCGCTTCTGGCCATGGTGCGCGAGGAGGGCGAGAACCGCCTCGTGGTGGCGGCCCAGACCGACTTTCTCACCGGGCTCGCCAACCGCCGCAGCTTCACCCAGCAGGCGAGCGAGCGGATCGGGCCGGATCTGCCGGCCGGCATCCTCCTCGTCTTCGATCTCGACCATTTCAAGCAGGTCAACGACACGTTCGGCCATCAGGCCGGCGACGACGTGCTGAAGCTCTTCGCCCGGGTGGCGGAAAGCGAGATGAAATCGAACGCCGTGATCGGGCGGCTCGGCGGCGAGGAGTTCGTCGCCTTCGTGCCCGCCTGCGACATGCGCGAGGGGGCCGACATGGCCGACCGCCTTCGCCGCCGCTTCCGCGACGCGTCCGAGGCCAGCGCACGTGCCATCCCCGTGACGGTCAGCGTCGGCGTCGCCTCCACGATGGGACGCGGTCTCGACGAGACCATGGCGGCCGCCGACCGCGCCCTCTATCGCGCCAAGCGGCTCGGCCGGAACCGGGTCGAGCCGGAGGCGCTGGCGGCCTGACGCCTCAGGCGCCGCGCGGCACCAGCACGATGGTCGAGAGCGGCGGCAGGCTCAGCGACAGCGAGAACGGCCGGCCGTTGGCGTGGATCTCCTCGGCCTCCTGCCCGCCGAAATTGCCGACGTTCGAGCCGCCGTAGATCTCGGCGTCCGTGTTCATCGCTTCCGCCCAGAAGCCGCCATGCGGCACACCGACACGGTAGCCGTGATGGACGTTGGGCGTGAAGTTGCAGACCACCAGCGCCGCGCCGCCGTGCTTGTCCTTGCGCAGGAACGAAAGGATCGACTGGTCGACGTCGGACGTGTCGACCCACTCGAAGCCGGCCGGCTCGCAGTCGTTCTCGTAAAGCGCCGGAACGCCGCGATAGAGCGCGTTGAGGTCGCGGATCAGGCGCTGCACGCCCTCGTGCTCGCGATACTGGAGGAGATGCCAGTCGAGCGACTGGTCATGGTTCCACTCCGCCGACTGCCCGAACTCGCCGCCCATGAAGAGCAGCTTCTTGCCGGGGTGCGTCCACATGAAGCCGTAGTAGGCTCTGAGGTTGGCGAACTTCTGCCACCAGTCGCCCGGCATCTTGCCGAGGATCGAGCCCTTTCCGTAGACCACCTCGTCGTGGGACAGCGGCAGCACGAAGTTCTCGGAATACGCATACACCATGCCGAAGGTCATGTGGTGCATGTGGTATTTGCGGTTGATCGGGTCCTCCTGCATGAAATGCAGGGTGTCGTGCATCCAGCCCATGTTCCACTTGAAGTGGAAGCCGAGGCCGCCGGCATAGGTCGGGCGCGAGACGTCGGGGAAGGCGGTCGATTCCTCGGCATGGGTCGAGGCGTTCGGATACTGCCCGCCGACCTGCTCGTTGGTCTCCTTCAGGAAGGCCATGGCTTCCAGATTCTCGCGCCCGCCGTAGATGTTGGGCTCCCACTCGCCGTGATTGCGCGAGTAGTCGAGGTAGAGCATCGAGGCGACCGCATCGACGCGCAGACCGTCGACATGGAACCGGTCGAGCCAGTAGAGGCCGTTGGCGACGAGGTAGTTCTTCACCTCGGTCCGCCCGTAGTCGTAGATCAGCGTGTTCCAGTCCTTGTGGAAGCCGCGGCGCGGGTCTGCGTGCTCGTAGAGCGCCGTGCCGTCGAAGCGGCCGAGGCCGTGGACGTCGGTCGG
>NZ_CAJYIU010000062.1 GCF_913775355.1 uncultured Aureimonas sp. | reverse complement strand
TGCTCGCCGCCTTCGCGCAAGGGGGCGCGAAGGACAACGAGATCTGCCTCGAGCTGTCGTTCAAGGAGCGCGAGCCCAACGACCGGCAGGTGATCGAACAGATCGCCGAATCGGTCGCCTTCTGGGCACCCCACATCGACACGGGCGCAACGGATCTCCGCGTCTGACGGTCAGCCGTTTCAGGCGGCAGGGCGCACCCGTCCTGCCGCATCGGACAGCAAACGGATGCGACCACCCGGATTCGACCTAACCAGCCGGGCGTGAGCGCGCGATCACGCATGAACCCGTTTGCGAGCGGTCACTAAGATATTCCGGAACAGAAGGAGGCTGGCTGGGGAACCTGGATTCGAACCAAGACTAGCGGAGTCAGAGTCCGCTGTTCTACCCTTAAACTATTCCCCAGCATGTGCCGCTTGCGCGGCGGAAGCGGTGATCTCGGTGACCCTCGTTCCGTGAGCGGTCAGATAGGCGATTTGCGATCGGGCGTCAACCGCCTTGCGATGCCCGGCGGACGCTCGCTCTCTTTGAGGCGAAAGCATGGTGGGTGCGCGGGTTTCATGGGATGAGCCCGGTTGCGCCTTGTGCATTGTGGCCGGTCGGCTACACTCCGGGCAACGACATTGGCCCTCGCCGGGCCTTGGAGCGCCTTCGTGGCCGGCTCCGGAGACAACATGTGATCCATGACCAGCATCAAGGCCGAACACCCGTCAGGCATCTAGGCAGCAACCTTTCGAACGTTCTCGGCCGCGCTTCGGACGGGGGCAATCATGGCCCGGCCGAGGCGCCGGTCTCCTTGCGCGCCGAACCCGGCGCTGCGAGAGACGGCGCGTCGAAGGACGGGCAGAAGCTGTCGAAGCGCCAGCGCCGTCGCCGTCGGAAGGGGCCGCCCGCGCTCGCCGCGGACCATGCGACGCGCGCCCTGCACGACCTTCCGCCGAGCCTCAGCGCCAAGTTGACCGAGGCCGAGCGGGCCCTGCGCGCACGCAACGGCGCGGACGAGGCGCCTCCCGCAGCGAAGGGGCGCCGCCGGCGGCGCGGTCGCGGGCGCGGCGGGGCGGCCCCGGCCGCAGTTCCGGCGACGCATGCGCCGGCGGCCGCGAATGGCGGGGCGAGACCGGCCCCGGCGCGTCGCGTCGATCGGCCCGAGAGCGATCCTGTTCGCATTCCGACCTATGCGGCGCTCGATCTCGGCACCAACAACTGCCGCCTCCTGATCGCGACGCCGACGCGTCCCGGCCAGTTCCGGGTGATCGACGCGTTCTCGCGCATCGTGCGGCTCGGCGAAGGGCTCGGGCGCACGGGGAGCCTTGCGGCCGGCGCGATGGACCGCGCCGTCGCCGCGCTCGAGATCTGCAGTCAGAAGCTCTCGGCGCGCGAGATTTCCGGCGCGCGGCTGATCGCGACCGAGGCCTGCCGCTCGGCGGCCAACGGCGCCGAATTCATCGAGCGCGTCCAGCGCGACACCGGGCTCGCGCTCGAGATCGTCACGCGCGAGACCGAGGCGCGGCTCGCCGTGTCCGGCTGCGGCTCGCTGGTCGACCGCTCGGCCAAGGGCGCGGTGCTCTTCGACATCGGCGGCGGCTCGACCGAGATCGCGCTCCTCGACCTCCGGCGCGGCGCCAGCCGTCGCCTGTCGAACCACATCGTCGCCTGGACCTCGCTGCCGGTCGGCGTCGTGACGCTGGCCGAGCGCCATGGCGGGCGCGACGTGCCGCCCGAGGTCTTCGAGCGGATGATCCGCGAAGTCGAGGAGATGATCGCCGGCTTTCCGGGCGCGGGGAAGCTCGACGATCTCGTGGGCGGCGAGGGGTTCCATCTCCTCGGCACCTCCGGCACGGTCACGACGCTGGCCGGCGTCCAGCTCGAACTGGAGCGTTACGACCGCCGGCAGGTCGACGGGCTCTGGCTCGCCTCCGCCGATATCGACCGGCTGGTCGGCAGGATCGCTGGCTGGAGCTTCGAGGAGCGCGTCGCCAACCCCTGCATCGGCTCGGAGCGCGCCGACCTCGTTCTGGCGGGCTGCGCGATCCTCGAGGCGATCCGCCGCGTCTGGCCGGCCCGCACCCTGCGCGTCGCCGATCGCGGCCTGCGCGAAGGGCTTCTGACGGAAATGATGGTGGCCGACGGCGTCTGGCGACGCCCGGCGCCCACGAATGCAAGGCAGTCGGTCTGATGGCGAGTTCGGGACGGGGTGACGACCGGGGCCTGGCGGTTCGGGTCAAGAAGAAGCGCGGCCTCAAGGCCTCCTCGCGTGAGTGGCTGCAGCGCCAACTGAACGACCCGTATGTGCGACGGTCGAAGATCGATGGCTACCGCTCGCGCGCAGCCTACAAGCTCACCGAGATCGACGACCGCTACAAGCTCCTGCAGAAGGGCATGCGGATCGTGGACCTCGGGGCTGCCCCTGGCGGCTGGTGCCAGATCGCGGTGGAGCGCACCGCCAACACGCCGGAAGAGGCGCATGTCGTCGGCATCGACTATCTGCCGGTCGATCCGATCCAGGGCGCGACGATCCTCGAGCTCGACTTCCTCGACGAGACGGCACCGGACCGCCTGCTCGAAGCGCTCGGCGGCGACCCCGACATCGTGTTGTCCGACATGGCGGCGCCGACCACGGGCCACCGGCGCACCGACCACCTGCGCACCATGCACCTTTGCGAGGTTGCCGCGGACTTTGCCGTGCGCACCTTGAAGCCCGGCGGGCATTTCCTGACGAAGACCTTCCAGGGCGGCACCGAGGGCGAGCTCCTCGCCATGCTGAAGAAGAATTTCCGCACGGTCCATCACGTGAAGCCGCCGGCCTCGCGCGAGGGGTCGGTGGAACTCTACCTCCTTGCCAAGGGCTTCAAGGGTCGGCGCGCCGAGGCCGATGGGGATGCCGAGGCGACCGAGGGCGACGGCGAGGCTGGGCCTCTCGGCTGACACGCTATTCGGCCGGCACCCGCCGGCCGGCAAGTTCCGCCCCCGCCTCGCGCGACAGGCGCATGAAGGGGATCGCGGCGAGCATCGTGACGAGCCCGACCGCGAGGAACGCGACCGAGAAGTCTTTGAGCGTCGCATGACCCGTCCCGTTGAGGACGATGCCGGCCTCGAGGATGCCGCCTGCGGTTGCGACGCCCCCCGCGATGGCGACCTGCTGGAAGGCGGCGAGCATCGAGGTGGCGTCGCCTGAGCGATTCTGCGGCACGTCGGCGAAGGCGATCGTGTTGGTGCCGGTGAAGAACATCGAGCGGAAGAAGCCGCCGATCAGCATCAGCGCGATCAGGACGGCGATGGGGACGACGGGCCGGTAGAAGGCGATGGCGCCGATCAGCAGGCCGCCGACGAGCGCCGAGAGAACGAGGGTCGGTCGGAAGCCGAAACGCTTGAGGATCGGCTTGATCAGCGCTTTGGTCGTCATCGCGCCGCCGATCGAAACGGCGCTGACGAGGCCCGACTGGAAGGCCGAGTAGCCGAAGCCGAGCTGCAGCATCAGCGGAAACAGGAAGGGCGTCGCGCCCGCACCGATGCGAAACAGCGAGCCGCCGATCACCGAGGCGCGCAGCGTCGCGATCCGCAGAAGGTCGAGCCGCACCACCGGGTGCTCGGTCCGGCGCGAGTGCCGGACGTAGAGGACGGCGAAGACGGCGCCGATCACGGTCGTCGCCAGCCCCACCGCCGGGGGCAGGGCGGGCAGCGACACCACCGACAGGCCGAACACGATGCCGGCGCAGGCGAGGCCCGACAGCGCGAAGCCGATCCAGTCGAAGGTGACGTCGCGCATTGGCTCGACCCGCGGCAGGAAGCGCTGCGCGAGCGCCATGCCGACGAAGCCGACCGGTATGTTGATGAAGAATATCCAGCGCCAGTCCGCATAGGTCGAGATGAAGCCGCCGAGCGGCGGGCCGATCAGAGGGCCGACGAGGGCCGGCATCGTGAACCAGGCCATGGCGCTGACGAGATCGGAGCGGGGCACCGCCCGCACGAGGAGGAGGCGCCCGACCGGCGTCATCATGGCCCCGCCCATTCCCTGCACGAAGCGCGCGACCACGAAGCCTTCGAGCGAGGAGGCGAAGCCGCAGGCGAGCGAGCCCGCGAGGAAGACGCCGATCGCCGTCTGGAACACGGGCTTGGCGCCGAACCGGTCGGCCATCCGCCCGGAGATCGGGATGAACACCGCGAGCGCCACGTAGTAGCTGGTGAGCGCGAGCTTGAGCGCGATCGGGCTGGTCCCGATGTCGCGGGCGATCGTGGCGAGCGAGGTCGCGATCACCGTCGAATCGATGTTCTCCATGAACAGGGCGACGGCGAGGACGAGGGGAACGATACGCTTCACGAGAAGCCCCGCACGTCGGAGGTTGGACGGATCGCGCGGGATATAAGGCGAACTTAGAGACGGGGCCAGCGGCCGAGGGCGGCGGTTCGCCGCTTCGGCGCCGTTTCAGCCTTGTGGAGGCGGCCCCGGCGCCCATGTTCACGTTTGTCCCGCACCCCAAGATCGAACGTGAGGTTCATCCGATGCCCGACGTCTTCGAAGTCAATCGCCGCAACGCGCTGCTCCTCGCCGCCGGCGGCGTCGCCGGAACGCTGGGCGCCCGTCCGGCCGCTGCGCAAGGATCGACCATGGAAACCACGAGCGACACCCATCCGCTGGCGCCCGGCTGGCGGCGCTTCAAGATCGGCGATGCCGAGGTCACGGTGGTCCTCGACGGCATCCGGCCGGGCGAAGGGCCGTTCCCGACCTTCGGCGAGGACCAGAGCCAGGAGGCGGTCGGCGCCCTGATGCAGGAAAACCTCTTGCCGCCGCAGCGCTTCGTCAATTTCTTCCAGCCGGTGGTGATCCGCCTCGGCGACGAACTCGTGCTGGTCGATACCGGCATGGGTGCCAACGGGCGGGCCAACGGCATGGGTCTCCTCACCCAGCGGATGGGACAGGCCGGCCTGTCGCCGGGCGACGTCACGCTCGTCGTGCTGACCCATCTTCACGGCGACCATATCGGCGGCCTGATGGAGAACGGCGCGCCGGTCTTCGCCAACGCACGCTATGCGATCGGCCGCACGGAGATGGAGTTCTGGACTTCGGACGAGGCGAAGAACGGCCAGCGCGCCGACAACGCCAAGGCGGTTGAGGCGATGGTCGTGCCGCTGAAGGACAAGACGACGCTGCTCGGCGACGGCGATCAGGTCGTCCCGGGCCTCACCGCCCGTGCCGCCTTCGGCCACACGCCGGGCATGATGGCGTTCGAGCTGTCGTCGGCCGGCCAGCGCCTGTTCCTGATGGCCGACACGTTCAGCCAGTTCGTCGTCTCGTTCCAGAAGCCGGACTGGCAGGTCCGCTTCGACCAGGACAAGACCGCCGCCGCACAGACGCGCCGGCAGTACGCCGCGATGCTGGCCGACCAGAAAGTGCCCTTCCTCGGCTACCATCTGCCGTTCCCGGGGCTCGGCTATGCCGAGAAGGACGGCGACGCCTTCCGCTTCGTGCCGGAGACCTACCAGCTTCTGGCGAGCGGCTGAGCCCGCGGGCGCTCCGGCTTTTCTTTGCCGGGACCTCGTGCTACGAGCCCGTGCCAATCCTCAATACGCCGGCGCCCCAAGGGGCGCCTGCATTCATTTTAAGGACTGGCCATGGCCCGCATCATCGAGACCGCGACCGGCACGCTCGCCCTGACCTTCGACGACGTGCTGCTGCAGCCCGGCCATTCCGAGGTCATGCCGGGGCAGGTCGACGTCAAGACGCGCATCACGCGCACGCTCAACCTCAACATTCCGATCCTGTCGGCCGCGATGGACACGGTCACCGAGTCGCGTCTCGCGATCGCCATGGCGCAGGCGGGCGGCATCGGCGTGATCCACCGCAACCTGACCCCGGCCGAGCAGGCCGAGGAGGTGCGGCAGGTCAAGAAGTTCGAGTCCGGCATGGTCGTGAACCCCGTCACGATCGGCCCCGACGCCACGCTCGGCGACGCGCGCGCCCTGATGCAGGCGCATCGCATCTCCGGCATTCCCGTGGTCGAGAACGCCGGGCGCGGTGGCCAGACCAAGGGGCGCCTCGTCGGCATCCTCACCAACCGCGACGTGCGCTTCGCCTCCGACGACCGGCAGAAGATCTTCGAGCTGATGACGCGCGAGAACCTCGTCACGGTCCGCGAGAACGTCGATCAGGGCGAGGCCAAGCGCCTTCTTCACAAGCACCGCATCGAGAAGCTGCTCGTCGTGGACAGCGAAGGTCACTGCATCGGCCTCATCACCGTCAAGGACATCGAGAAGTCGCAGCTCAACCCCAACGCCGCCAAGGACGCGCAGGGACGCCTGCTGGCTGCCGCCGCGATCAGCGTCGGCGACGACGGGTTCGAGCGCGCCGAGCGCCTGATCGAGGCGGGCATCGACCTCATCGTGGTGGATACCGCGCACGGCCATTCGCAGCGCGTCCTCGACGCCGTCACGCGCGTCAAGAAGCTGTCGAACGAGGTGCAGGTCATCGCCGGCAATATCGCGACGCCGGGCGGCGCGCAGGCGCTGATCGACGCGGGCGCTGACGGCATCAAGGTCGGCATCGGGCCGGGCTCGATCTGTACGACGCGCATCGTCGCGGGCGTCGGCGTGCCGCAGTTGTCGGCCGTGATGGATTCCGTCGCCGTGGCCGAGAAGTCCGGCGTGCCGGTCATCGCCGACGGCGGCATCAAGTATTCCGGCGACCTTGCCAAGGCGCTGGCGGCCGGCGCGTCGGCTGTCATGGTCGGCTCGCTTCTCGCCGGCACCGAGGAGAGCCCCGGCGAGGTGTATCTCCATCAGGGCCGCTCGTTCAAAGCATATCGCGGCATGGGCTCGGTCGGGGCGATGGCCCGCGGCTCGGCCGACCGATACTTCCAGGCCGAGGTGCGCGACACCCTGAAGCTCGTGCCGGAGGGTATCGAGGGCCAGGTCGCCTACAAGGGCGCCGTCGGCGCCGTCCTCCACCAGCTGACCGGCGGCCTTCGCGCCGCCATGG
>NZ_CAJYIU010000061.1 GCF_913775355.1 uncultured Aureimonas sp. | reverse complement strand
CTCGTCCTCAGCGATCTCGACCATTTCAAGCAGATCAACGACCGCTACGGCCACGAGGCGGGCGATGCCGTCCTGTGCGGCTATGCGGCGCTCTGCAGCGGGCTTGCGGGCGCGGACGGTCTGGTGGCGCGCATCGGCGGCGAGGAGTTCGCGATCGTGGTCGCAGGCGCCAACCGCGCGTCGGCGCTGGAGCTGGCGGAGACCGTGCGCACCTCGGCACGGCAGATCCGCTGGCCGGCGCCGCTCGCCGACCTGTCGGTGACGGCAAGCTTCGGCGTGGTGGCGCTCGACCCGGATGAGACGCTGTTCGATGCGATCGACCGGGCCGACCGCCTTCTCTACAGCGCGAAGGCGGACGGGCGCGACAAGGTGGTGATCGACATCCGCGAGACGGCGCCGGCCCCGGCGCCGGAGCTTCGGCTACCGGCCGGCCCCGCCTTCGCGGGCTAGGGCTTGCGACGCCCGGTCCGGCCAAGGCCGTCCGGGCGCTTGGACAGGTCTAGCGCCACTCGCGAATGTCGACGAACCGTCCCGCGATCGCGGCGGCCGCGGCCATCGCGGGCGAGACGAGGTGCGTGCGGCCCTTGAAGCCCTGCCGTCCCTCGAAGTTGCGGTTCGAGGTCGAGGCGCAGCGCTCGTAGGGCTTGAGGCGGTCCTCGTTCATGCCGAGGCACATCGAGCAGCCCGGCTCGCGCCAATCGAAGCCCGCCGCCTTGAAGATCGCGTCGAGACCTTCGGCCTCGGCCTGCAGCTTCACAAGCCCCGAGCCCGGCACGATCATCGCCGAGACGGTCTCGGCCACCTTGCGGCCTTCGACGACCTTGGCGACGGCGCGCAGGTCCTCGATGCGCCCGTTGGTGCAGGAGCCGATGAAGACCCGATCGACCGAGAGGTCCGTCATCGGGGTTCCCGGCGTCAGACCCATGTAGTCGAGCGCGCGTTTCTTGGTCTCGCGCTTGTTCTCGTCGGCGATCGCCTCCGGGTCCGGCACCGTGCCCGTGACCGAGACGACGTCCTCCGGCGAGGAGCCCCAGGAGACGATCGGCGGCAGGTTGGCGGCGTCGAGGCGCACGACCTTGTCGAAATGGGCGCCCTCGTCGGTGTGCAGCGTGCGCCAGTAGGCGACGGCCTGCTCGAAGGCTGCGCCCTTCGGCGCGCGCGGCTTGTCCTGGATATAGGCGAAGGTTGTCTCGTCGGGCGCGATCAGGCCGGCGCGCGCGCCGCCCTCGATCGTCATGTTGCAGATCGTCATCCGCCCTTCCATCGACAGGGCGCGGATCGCCTCGCCGGCGAACTCGATGACGTAGCCGGTGCCGCCCGCCGTGCCGATCTCGCCGATGATGGCGAGAATGATGTCCTTGGCGGTGACGCCCGGCGGCAGTTGCCCGTCCACCTGGACGAGCATGTTCTTCGCCTTCTGCTGGATCAGCGTCTGAGTGGCCAGCACATGCTCGACCTCCGAGGTGCCGATGCCGTGGGCGAGCGCACCGAAGGCGCCGTGGGTCGAGGTGTGGCTGTCGCCGCAGACGATCGTCATGCCCGGCAGGGTGAAGCCCTGCTCCGGCCCGATGATGTGGACGATGCCCTGGCGCTCGTCGACCTCGTTGAAATATTCGACGCCGAACTCGGCCGCGTTCTTGGCCAGCGTCTCGACCTGAATGCGGCTTTCCTCGTTGTGGATGCCGCCGCGCCGGTCGTAGGTCGGCACGTTGTGGTCGACGACAGCGAGCGTGCGCGTGGGATAGCGGACCTTCCGGCCGGCCGCCCGCAGGCCCTCGAAGGCCTGCGGGCTCGTCACCTCGTGGACGAGGTGACGATCGATGTAGAGGAGGCTTTCGCCCCCCTCGCCGGTCGAGACGACGTGGTCGTCCCAGATCTTGTCGTAGAGGGTGCGGGGCTTCTGTTGGTCGCTCATCGGCTCTTCGCGTCTTCGGTGGGGCCGGACGGCCTTCGGGCCGCCGTGCCTCAAATCACGGGAACGTGGGGGGCATTCGGGCCGCGGGGCGCGGCGGCTCAGACCGCTAGGTGGACGGCCGAGATCTGCCGGTAGAAGAAGCGGCCCGGCATGCGCGCGCGATCCTCCACCGGGGAGAACCCCAGCGTGGTCGGCAGGCGGCCATTCTGTCGCGTGCATTCTCGCATCGTTGCAAAATACGCCCGCACGCGCGGCCGCGCAATGGCCGCCCGCGCGCCGCCGCTCGCCGTTTCAGGGGTTGGTCGTGGCGACCGCATCCTCGACGCTCCGGCGCTCGGCCTCGGCCGCCTCCGTCACGCTCGGCACCGGGCCGGGCGTGCAGCGGGCGTAGCGCTGGGCCAGCGCGGCGCAGGCGAAGAGCTGGATCTGGTGGAACAGCATCAGCGGCAGGACGACCAGCGCCATCGCATGGCCCGCGAACAGGATGCCCGCCATCGGAATGCCGGTCGCCATGCTCTTCTTCGATCCGCAGAAGACGATCGCGATCTCGTCCTCGCGCGAGAAGCGCAGCTTGCGGGCGAGAAGCGTCGTCACCGAGAGCACGAAGGCAAGGATCGCGATGTCGAGGAGGACGACGATCACGAGATCCTGCCAGTCGAGGCTCGTCCAGACGCCCGCGACGACGCCTTCCGAAAAGGCGGCATAGACGACAAGGAGGATCGAGCCGCGGTCGACGACGGTCGTCACCGGCTTGTGGCGGGCGAGCCAGGCGCCGATCAGCGGCCGCACGACCTGCCCCGCGACGAAGGGTGCGAGGATCTGGAGCGCGATCTTCTCGATCGCATCGAACGAGATCGCCCCGCCCGACCCGCTCGCCAGAAGCAAGACGAGGAGCGGCGTCACGACGACGCCGAGCATGTTGGACACCGACGCGCTGGTGAGGGCCGCCGGCACGTTGCCGCCCGCGATCGAGGTGAAGGCGATCGAGGACTGCACGGTGGACGGCAGGAGGGTCAGGTAGAGGAGCCCGAGCGCGAGTTCGCCCGGCAAAATCTGGCCGGCCATCGGGTAGACGAGAAGCCCGACCAGCGGGAACAGCGCGAAGGTCGACAGGAACACGAGACCCTGCAAGCGCCAGTGCAGGAGCCCCGCCCAAACGGCCTGCGGCGACAGGCGCGCGCCGTAGAGGAAGAACAGGAGCGCGATCGCCCCGTAGGTGATCCAGTCGAAGGCCTCGGCCACCTGGCCGCGTGCCGGCAGGACGGCGGCGAGCGCGACGGTCGCGATCAGGAGAAGCAGGAACCGGTCGACCGGGATGGCGCGAAGTCGGGAGCGAAGGCTCATGTCCGGCCTCCTTCAGGCTTGTGTGGCAGGGCGAGCGGCACGGCGCCGCGCCCCATGGGAGGCGTTCAGGCCGAGCGGGTGGCCCCGATCGAGAAGCTGAGCGGCATGCGCGGCAGACCCGGCGGCAGGGCGAAGAGATCCTCGCCGACCTCCACCATCTCGGGAAAGGCGCGCCAGGCGATCCGCTCGTGCTCGCGCAGGAAGTCGAGCCGCATCCCGGCCGCGATCAGCGCGTTCACGATGTCGCCGATCGGATGAAGCCACTCGTAGTTGCGCGTATGGCGGAGAAGCCGTTCGTCGCCGGTGTAGGTCTGCGCCGTGTCGAAGGCGAGCGGGTGCTCGCGCGGCGTGCGGAAGTCGTAGGTCAGCTCGGCCCGCCCGCCCGGCCATTCGCACTGGTTGAGCAGCGGATGCCCCTCGAGAAGATAGAGACGCGCGCCCGGGCGCAGCACCTCGGACACGACCCTCGCCCAGCCCGCGATGTCCGGCAGCCAGTTGATGGCGCCCCAGGTGACGAAGGCGAGATCGTAGCGTGCGCCGAGCGCCTGCGGGGCATCGTAGAGCGAGGCTTCGACGAAACGCGCTAGCGTCCCCGCCTTCAGCGCGAAATCCCGGGCGGCGGCCACGGCGTCGGGCGAGAAGTCGAGGCCCGTCACAGACCGCGCGCCGAGGTGCTTCAGCGACAGCGTGTCGAGGCCGATGTGGCACTGGAGATGGACGACGTCGAGCCCGGCGACGTCGCCGATCTCTTCCGCCTCGATGTCGTGCAGCGACGAGCCGCCGGCCAGCACCTTGGCGATCCGATAGGAGCCCGTCGTGTCGGTCGCATGCAGCCGCGCCCGCTCGTTCCAGTTGGCGAGGTTGGCGGACGCGTGCTCGTCCATGGGTCGGACCTCCATCAAAAACGCGAAAGGGCGGCACGAGGCCGCCCTTTGCCAGTCTCGATAGCGACGACGCGCCGAGAGTTACTCGGCGGCTTCCTTGGAAGCGGTCTTGGCGGCTTCCTTGGCGGCGCGCTCGTTGGCGGCCACCGAACGGGCGTCGTCGTTGAGCTTGCGGGCGCGCACGTTGGTCGCCTCGACGATACGGGCCGACTTACCGCGACGATCGCGCAGGTAGTAAAGCTTGGCGCGGCGGACGCGACCGCGGCGGACCACCTCGACCGACTCCAGCGCCGGCGAGTACATCGGGAACACGCGCTCGACGCCTTCGCCGTAGGAGATCTTGCGAACCGTGAAGTTCTCCTGGATACCGGCGCCCGAACGGGCGATGCAGACGCCCTCGTAGGCCTGCACGCGGGTGCGGGTGCCTTCCGTCACGCGGACGTTGACGCGCAGCGTGTCGCCCGGCGAGAAGGTCGGAAGCGTGCGGATGGCGGCGATGCGGGCGGCCTCTGCGGCCTCCAGTTCGGCGATGATGTTCATGGTCTGCCTCGGTTCGTTTCATGCCGGATCGAGCCGGTCATGGCCGTGAAACACGGTCAAGTTATTCTGAGGAAAGCGTGGCGCTCTTACACGCGCGGGCGCCCCTTGTCGAGGGGCGGCGGCTTTCGCGCGTCCTTAGCCCTTGCGCGCGGGCGCGGTTCGCCTAAGGGAACAGGCATTCCCGCCGTTCGAGGCCGCTTCATGACGCTTCTCTACGCCCTGTCGCTCTTTCTGTCCGGCTTTCTGGCGGGCGCGATCAACGCGGTGGCAGGCGGCGGCACGTTCCTGACCTTCGGCGCGATGACGCTCGGCGGCATCTCGCCGATCTCGGCGAACGCCACCTCGTCTATCGTGCAGTTCCCGGGCTACGTCACCTCGACGCTCGCCTACTGGAGCGACATCCGGCGGATGTGGCGCGGCGCGCTGATGCTGGCGCTCGCCTCCGTGCTCGGGTCCGGCGTCGGCGCGCTGATCCTCCTGTCGCTCGACAATCCGCAGTTCCAGTCGATGGTGCCCTGGCTCCTGCTCGCCGCGACCGCCCTCTTCGCCGCGGGGCCCTGGCTGAAGCCGAAGCCGCGCCATGCCGAGGAGGCCGGGCGCGGCAAGGGGCTCGCCGGACCCGTGGTCCAGTTCCTGACCGCGATCTACGGCGGCTTCTTCGGCGCCGGCATGGGCATCATGATGCTGGCGACGCTCGGCCTCACGCAGGGCGGCGACTATCACAAGCTCAACGCCCTGAAGAACATGCTCGCCACCGTGATCGCGGTGGTCGCCATCGTGGTCTTCGTGTCGGGCGGGGTCGTCGCCTGGCCCGAAGCCGTGGTGATGATCCCGGGCGTCGCGCTCGGCGGCTATGCCGGGGTCTGGACCGCCAAGCGCGTGCCCCAGCCCTATGTGCGCGCGGTCGTCATAGCCGTCGGCCTCGGGCTTGCCGTCTACTACTTCTGGCGCAACGCGGCCGGGTAGCAATGCCGCACGGTTCTTGCCATATAGGCCGCGAACCCTAGCCCTCGGCCCGACCCGCGACCATGACGCATCCGATCCCCTTTGCCCGCATGAACGGGCTCGGCAACGAGATCCTCGTCGCGGACCTGCGCGGCACGGCGGCGCGCATCGAGCCGGAGGCCGCGCGCGCGCTCGCCGGGCGGGACGAGACGCATTTCGATCAGATCATGGCGATCCACGATCCGGTGACCCCCGGCACCTTCGCGTTCGTGCGGATCATCAACGCCGACGGCACGGAGGCCGGCGCCTGCGGCAACGGCACGCGCTGCGTGGTGCAGGCGCTCAGCGCCGAGACCGGCGTGCGCGACTTCGTGTTCGAGACGCGGGCCGGGCTCCTCGAAGCCTTCGAGCGGGAGGACGGTCTTTTGACCGTCGACATGGGGCTGCCCCGCTTCGACTGGCGCAGCATCCCGCTGTCGGAGGAATTTGCCGACACACGCGCGATCGAGCTCCAGATCGGCCCGATCGACGCACCAATCCTCCATTCGCCCTCCGTCGCCTCGATGGGCAATCCGCACGCGATCTTCTGGGTCGCGGACGACGTCTGGTCCTATGCGCTCGACCGCTTCGGCCCGATCCTCGAGAACCACCCCCTGTTCCCCGACCGCGCCAACATCTCGATCGCCAGCGTCACCTCGCGCGAAGCGTTGGAGATCCGCACGTGGGAGCGCGGCGCGGGGCTGACGAAGGCCTGCGGCTCGGCCGCCTGCGCGGCGGCGGTGTCGGCCGCGCGCACCGGGCGCACCGGGCGCACCGTGGCCGTCACGGTGCCGGCAGGGGGCGAGCTCCTGATCGAGTGGCGGGACGACGATCACGTCCTGATGACAGGCCCCGCCGAATGGGAGTGGTCGGGCACGCTCGACCCGGCGACCGGCGCTTATCGCCGCGACGAGGCGCCCGCGGAGGCGCGCGCATGAGCGCCGTCGAGGTCATCTCCTTCGGCTGCCGCCTCAACACCTACGAGGCGGAGGTGATGAAGCGCGAGGCCGGCGAGGCGGGCTTGGGTCGCGACGGGCGCAAGGCGATCCTCGTCAACACCTGCGCGGTGACGGCTGAGGCCGTGCGCCAGGCGCGCCAAGCCGTGCGCCGCGCCCGCCGCGACCATCCGGACGCGCGCATCGTCGTCACCGGCTGCGCCGCGCAGACCGAAGGCGCGCGCTTTGCCGACATGACCGAGGTCGACGCGGTGATCGGCAACGAGGAGAAGCTCTCGGCGGCGAGCTACCGCGCCCTGCCCGACTTCGGCGTCGCCGCGGCCGAGAAGATCCGCGTCAACGACATCATGAGCGTGCGCGAGACCGCCGGCCACATGGTGGACGCGATCGAGGGCCGGGCGCGCGCGATCGTTCAGGTGCAGAACGGCTGCGACCACCGCTGCACCTTCTGCATCATCCCCTATGGCCGCGGCAACTCGCGCTCCGTGCCGATGGGCGCGGCGGTCGACCAGGTGAAGCGGCTGGTCGGCAACGGCTACGCGGAAGTGGTCCTGTCCGGCGTCGACATGACGAGTTGGGGCGCGGACCTGCCGGGGAGCCCCCGGCTCGGGACCCTCGTCCAGTCCATCCTGCGCCATGTGCCGGACCTCCGGCGCCTGCGCCTCTCGTCGATCGACAGCGTCGAGGCCGACGAGGCGCTGGTCGAGGCGGTCGGCGGCGACCGCCGCGTCATGCCGCATCTCCACCTGTCGCTGCAGGCCGGCGACGACATGATCCTCAAGCGGATGAAGCGTCGCCACCTGAGGGACGATTCCATCCACTTCTGCGCCGAGCTGCGGCAAAAGCGCCCCGACATCGTCTTCGGCGCCGACATCATCGCCGGCTTCCCGACCGAGACCGAGGCGATGTTCGAGAACTCGCTACGGCTCGTCGCCGACTGCGGGCTGACGCATCTCCACGTCTTTCCGTTCAGCCCGCGCGAGGGAACGCCGGCCGCGCGCATGCCGCAGCTGCCCAAACCCGTGGTCAAGGAGCGCGCCGCCCGCCTCCGGGCGCTGGGCGATGCGGCCTACCGCGCCCACCTCCGGCGCGCCGTCGGGCAGCGCCGCGCGGTCCTCGTGGAGCGCGAGGGCCTCGGCCGGACCGAGGACTTCACGCTGGCCGCGATCGACGCCGGGCTCCCCGGCGAGATCGTCGACGCTATCATTCATGGCGAAACGGGCGAACGCCTACTCGCCACCCCCCTCCCGGCCGCGCGCGCCGCAGCCTGACCAGACCGATCGGATCGCATCGCATGGCCGAGCAACGAGGCTTCTTCCGCCGCATCTTCTCCTTCGGGGCGAAGGAGGAGGAGCGCATCCCGGAGTCCGGCGGCCTGCCGCGCGCGCAGGACACGACGGCCGCGCGTCCCGATTCCACCGCACCGGAAATCCATCAGCCGGCGATGGCGTCGGCCGATGTCGATTCGGAAGCGGGCGCGGCGGCCGACGAGCCGGCCGGCGGCGGCATCACCCCGCTCCGCCCCAAGGACCCCGACGGCTCGGCCGTCCCGGCTGAAAAAAAAACTCTGAACTAGAGGCCGAACCGGCGGCGACGCCGGTTCCCGTCGCGCTCGCGCCGGTCGAGGTCGCTCCGGCACAACAAGCGCCGAGCGACGACGACACGGCTTTTCTCGACGAACCGCTGATCCCGGAGAAGGAAGCCGAAAGCGACTTCTCCTGGCTCGACGCGCCGGTGGACGAGCCGGCCGACGATCGGGCGGTCGAGCCCAACAGCGCGCTCGCACCTGCGGAAGCCGCGCTGGTGGAGGGTGACGGCGGCATCGACGCGGCCGCCGTCCACGACATGCCGGTCGAAGCCGCGCCGATCAACGACGAGCGCGAGCCCGACCGCGACGAGTTCGCTTGGCTCGACGCTCCGCTCCCGCCGGAGCCGGAGAGCACCCGCGCGCCGATCCCCGGCCGCACCGGCACCGAGGGCGAAGGCTGGAGCCTTCGCGAAGCCCGCGCCGACGCGGTGCTCGCGGCCGAGCCGAGAAAGCCCTTCTTCCAGCGCCTGCGCGAGGGTCTCGCGCGCTCCTCCAACCAGCTGTCCGGCCAGATCACGGCGCTCTTCACGAAGCGGCGCCTCGACGAGGAGACGCTGCAGGAGTTCGAGGATGTCCTGATCCAGGCCGATCTCGGCGTCGAGACCGCGATGCGCATCACCGACCGCCTGTCGGACGGGCGCTTCGGCAAGGAGATCTCGGGCGACGCCGTGCGCGCCATCCTGGCCGACGAGGTGGAGAAGGCGCTGGACCCGGTGGCAAGGCCGCTCGAGCTCGACCTCTCGGTCAAGCCGCACGTCATTCTCGTCGTCGGCGTCAACGGCACCGGCAAGACCACGACCATCGGCAAGCTGACGGCGAAGCTCGTTCGCGGCGGCCTGAAGGTAACGCTCGCCGCGGGCGACACGTTCCGCGCCGCGGCCGTCGAGCAGCTGAAGATCTGGGGCGAGCGCACCAACTCCGTCGTCGTCGCCAAGTCGATCGGCGCCGATGCGGCGGGCCTCGCCTTCGAGGCCTACGACGAAGCCGTGCGCAACGATTCCGACGTTCTCATCATCGACACGGCCGGCCGCCTCCAGAACAAGGCCGAACTGATGGACGAACTCGCCAAGATCGTGCGCGTCCTCCAGAAGCGCGAGCCGGACGCGCCGCACACCGTGCTTCAGACGCTGGACGCGACCACCGGCCAGAACGCGCTCAGCCAGGTCGAGATCTTCCGCAACGTCGCGGGGGTCAACGGCCTCGTGATGACCAAGCTCGACGGCACGGCGCGCGGCGGCATCCTCGTGGCGATCGCCGCCAAGCACAAGCTGCCGGTCTTCTTCGTCGGCGTCGGCGAGGGCATCGACGACCTCGAGCCCTTCAAGGCGCGCGACTTCGCCGAAGCCATCGCCGGCCGCGCCGGCACCGCCTGAAATCAGCCGCGATGGCGCGGGACACCGCTCCATCCGGGAAAGGAACGATCCCATGTCCGACGAGATCATCGAGAAGCCGCCCAACGCGCCGGGCCGCAGGGAGGTCAACCCACTCCTGAAGTTCGCGCTGGAGCTTGGGCCGCTAGTCGTCTTCTTCTTCGCCAACTCGCGCGGCGAGGCGATCGCCCGCGCGGTGCCGGCGCTCGGAAACCTCGGCGGCCCACTCTTCGTCGCGACCGCGCTCTTCATGGTCGCGACCGTGGTGGCGCTTGTCGTCTCCTACGCGCTGACCCGCTCGCTACCGATCATGCCGATCGTCTCCGGGCTCGTGGTCGTCGTCTTCGGCACGCTGACGCTCTGGCTGCAGGACGAGGTCTTCATCAAGATGAAGCCGACGATCGTGAACGGCCTGTTCGCGGCCGTGCTGCTGGGCGGCCTCGCCTTCGGCAAGCCGCTGCTCGGCTACGTCTTCGATCAGGCGTTCAAGCTCGACGACGAGGGCTGGCGCAAGCTGACGCTGCGCTGGGGCTTGTTCTTCGTGTTCCTCGCCATCCTCAACGAGGTGGTCTGGCGCATGTTCTCGACCGACTTCTGGGTGGCCTTCAAGGTCTGGGGCACGATGCCGATCACGGTCGCCTTCATGCTGTTCCAGTTCCCGCTGCTCAAGCGCCACTCGCTGGAGCCGCTCTTCGACAAGAAAGCGTGACCGGAGGGGCCTGTATCGCGACCGGCCCGCGCTTGCAGCGGCCACCAGCCATCCCACATCGGTTTCCAGACAAGGAAACCCGTGGAGTGGACGAATGGTCAACGCGCAGAAGCTTCTGGATCAGTTCCTGGGAACCGGCCGCGCCTACAACGCAGACCCCCGCTATCGCCAGCCCGGCCAGGGCGGCGGCTCGCTTCAGGACACGCTGGTCAAGACGCTCGGCGGCGCGCTCGGTGGCACCGGCGCGCGCTCGGGCGGCGGCATCGGCGATCTGATCGGCGGCGTCCTCTCCGGCTCGCGCGGCGGCTCCGGCGGCATGGGCGGGGGTCTTGCCGGCAAGGCGATCGGCGGCGCGCTCGCGGGCGGCCTCGCCTCGAAGATCCTCGGCGGCAAGGGCGGCCGGGGCGTCGGCGGCTCGGCGCTCAAGCTCGGCGGCCTCGCGCTCGTGGCGGGGCTCGGCTACAAGGCGTGGCAGAACTATCAGGCGCAGCAGCAGACCGCCGGCAACGCCGCCGCCCATGCCGGCGCGGCCCGCCTGCCCCACGGCGAGATCCCGCATGCCGCCGGCACGCGCTTCCACCCGGAGGAGGACACCGAGGCCGAGCGCCGCGCGCGCCTGCTCCTGTCGGCGATGATCGCGGCCGCCAAGGCCGACGGCTATATCGACCGCGCCGAGCAGGAGGCGATCTTCGGTCGCATCGACGACCTCGATCTCGATGCCGAGGAGAAGGGTCTCCTGATGGACGAGATGCGCCGGCCGATGTCGATCGACCAGATCGCAGCCGAGGTGCGCGACCGCGAGACCGCGATCGAGGTCTACACCGCCTCGGTGCTGGCGATCGACGCGGACCATCCGGCCGAGCGCGCCTATCTCGACGATCTCGCCACCCGCCTCGACCTCGCGCCCGATCTCGTCGCCGAAATCCGCCGCGCGGCCGACGAAGTGCAGGCTTGACGAAACGGGGCGGCGGGCGCCAAGCCTGCCGCCCATGTTCGCCCTCGTCAGATCCAAAGAGGTCTCGCAGGAGATCCGCAAGAGCCGTTTCCGGGCGCGCGCCGCACCGATCGAGACGGAAGCGGACGCCCGGCGGCTTCTCGCCGAATGGAGCGACCCGCAGGCGAACCACAATTGCTGGGCCTGGCGCATCGGCGCGGTCTATCGCTTCAGCGACGACGGCGAGCCCGGCGGAACCGCCGGCAAGCCGATCCTCCAGGCGATCGACGGGCGCGAGCTCGACCGGGTGCTGGTGGTCGTCACGCGCTGGTTCGGCGGCGTCCTGCTCGGGGCCGGCGGTCTGATCCGCGCCTATGGCGGTACCGCCGCCGCGTGCCTGCGGGCGGCCGAGACGGTACCCCTCGTACCCACCGTCGTGCTCGAGATCGAGTGTCTGTTCTCCGACCTCGCCCTCGTCCAGTCGCGCATCACTGCCCGCGAAGGCGCGTCGGTCGAGGAGCAGACGTTCACCGACACCGGCGCCCGGTTGCGGATTCGCGCTCCGACAGACGGCACCGAGGCGCTCCTGCAAACGCTCAAGGACGTGACGAGCGGCCGATTGGTCGTGCGCCGGGAGGAAGCCGCCTAGAAGTCGCCGACCGGAAGCGGGCGGCCGTCCGGCATGCGGTCGCCGGCCGCGCCCTCCGGATTGCCGAAGGGAACGGGTGGCGCGCCGCCTTCCGCCGCGCGCTCGTGGTTCAGCGCCCAGTGCACCGAGGGAAACGCGAGGTCGTCCCAGGGGATCTCGTCCCAGGCGAAGAGCTTCAGTTCCAGCGTCTCGACGCCTGCCGCCAGTTCCAGGTCGGCGAGTTCGGCGCGAAAGATCAGTTGCATCTGGCTGATGCGCGGCACCGAGTAGATCGCAAGCAGCCGCTCGATCGCGATCGCCGCCCCCGCCTCCTCGCGCGCCTCGCGCATCGCGCCTTCCTCCGGCGTCTCGTTCAGCTCCATGTAGCCGGCGGGGATCGTCCAGTAGCCGCTCCGCGGCTCGATCGCGCGCCGGCACAGGAGGATGCGCCCCTCGGAGCGCACCACCGATCCCACCACGATCTTCGGGTTCTCGTAGGCCGTGAACCCGCAATGGTCGCAGACCTTGCGCGGCAGGACGTCCCCTTCGGGAACGCGGACGGAAAAGGCGGGATCGAGCGTCATTCACGCTGAGATATGGCGCGCGCCGGCATCGGCGACGGGTCCGCTGGCAGCGATCGCCGCTTTGCGCTAGACCCGATCCGAAGCCGGCCTTACCGCTTCGAGGACAGGTGCCATGACGACCACCGCCCGCTCTCCCTGGATCGCCCTCCTCTGCGGAGCCGTGATCGTCACCATCGCCATGGGCCTTCGCCAGAGCTACGGCCTGCTCCTGCGGCCGGTGGAGCTCGAGATCGGCGTCGGCCGCGAGGCGTTCGGGCTGGCCATCGCGCTGCAGAACCTCCTTCTCGGCCTCGCCCAGCCCTTCGTCGGCGCGATCGCCGACCGGCATGGCGCAGGGCGCGTCGCGGCCGTGGGCGGTCTTCTCTATACGGTCAGCCTCGTCCTGGCATCGCAGGTCTCGGGCGCCTTCGGCCTGCAGATGACGCTGGGAACCCTCCTCGGCCTTGCGATGACCGGCGTCACCTTCGTCGTTGTGCTCGGCGCCGTCGGGCGCTTCGTTCCGGCGGAAAAGCGCGGCCTCGCCTTCGGCATCGTGACGGCCGGCGGCTCCGTCGGCCAGTTCCTGCTCGTGCCCGCCATGCAGATGGCGATCGCCGGGCTCGGCTGGCGCGGCGCGCTTCTCGCCGGCGCGGCGCTGGCGGCCACGATGGTGGTGCTGGCGGCGGGCATCGCCGGCCGGCCCGCGACGGCGTCCTCCGCCTCGTCGCTGCCGCCGCAGAAGCTCGGCGACGCCCTGCGGCAGGCCGGCGGTCACGGCGGCTATTGGCTCCTCAACGTCGGCTTCTTCGTATGCGGCTTCCATGTCGCCTTCATCGCGACGCACCTGCCGGCCTTCCTCGTCGACCAGGGCCTCGATCCCAGCGTCGGCGCACGGGCGCTGGCGCTGGTCGGCCTGTTCAACATCTTCGGCTCCTACGTCTTCGGCCTCTCGGCCGACCGCCTGCGCAAGAAGAACGTTCTCGCTGCCATCTACTTCGGGCGGGCCGTCGTGATCATCGGCTTCCTCGCCGTGCCCTTCACGCCGCTGTCGGCGACGGTCTTTGCCTGCGCCATGGGCTTCCTCTGGCTCGGCACGGTGCCGCTGACGAGCGGTCTCGTCGGCCAGATCTTCGGCGTCCGCTATCTTTCGACGCTCTTCGGCATCGTCTTCATGAGCCACCAGATCGGCGCGTTCTTCGGCGCCTGGGCGGCCGGGCTCCTGTTCGAGCGTACGGGCAGCTACGACCTCGCCTGGACCGTCTCGATCGCGCTCGCCGTGATCGCCGGGCTCGCGAACCTGCCGATCCGCGACGCGCCGGTGCGCTCGAACGCGGCGGCCGCCGCGTGAGCCGCACGGTGGAATGGACGGCCCTCGCCCTTCTCGCAGGGCTGTCGGCGATCGGCACCGCGCTCTGGCAGGCCGAGGGGCTCGGCCTCTGGACCGGCATGGCCTTCGGCTTCTGTCTTTAGTCCCCGGCCGGCGCGATCTTCGCCAGCGCCGGCATGAGCCCGCCCTCGACGCTTTGCGGGGTCAGCGGACCCGTCTGCTTCCAGAGGATCGTACCGTCCGGCCCGACGAGGAACGTCTCCGGCACGCCGTAGACGCCCCAGTCGATCGTCGAGCGTCCGGCCTCGTCGGTGCCGAGCGCGTCGAACGGGTTGCCGAGATCGCTGAGGAAAGCGAGCGCGTTCTCCGGCTTGTCCTTGTAGTTGATGGCGACGACCTCGAAGCGCGGATCCTGCGACAGCGCCATCAGCGCAGGATGCTCCTGCCGGCAGGGCACACACCACGAGGCGAAGACGTTGACCAGCCGGACACGGCCGTCGCCCGGAACGAGATCGAGCCCCGGCGCGGGCGCGCCGGACGCGGTGGTGAGCCCTTCCAGCGGCGGCAGACGAGTCTCGGGCGCTGGCTTACCGATAAGAGCCGAGGGCAGAACCTGTGGGTCGTGCCCCGACAGGAGCTGGTAGAGGAAGACGCCCGCGAGCCCCGCGAAGAGGACGACGGGCAGCATCACGAGAAGCGGGCGACGGCGGGGACGCTTGGCAGTCTCGCTCATCGCGCCCGCCCCCGGCCGGATGCCGCTTCGAGTTCGGCGAGCTGCCGGCGCACGGAGCGCGCGTCGAGATAGACCCAGAGCCCGAGACCCCCGAGCGCGACGGCGGCCATCCCGTAGGCGGCCGCGACGAAGGCGAAGTAGCTGCCGGCCATCGCGGTCACGCGCTCCCGAGCGCCCGGCGGCGCTGGAGGCTGAAGAGGCGACGGCGACGGATTTCGGTTCGCATGGCGGTGAGGTGGAGGGCGAAGAACAGGAGCGAGAAGCCGATCGCCGACAGGAAGAGCGGCCAGAGATAGGCGGCGTCCATCGTCGGCCCGTCCATGCGCAGGACGCTGGCGGGCTGGTGCAGCGTGTTCCACCAGTCCACCGAGAACTTGATGATGGGAATGATCACGAAGCCGACCAGCACGAAGACGGAGGCCATGCGCCCCGCGCGCTGCGGCTCCTCGAAGGCCCGCGTCAGCGCGATCAGGCCGAGATACATCAGGAACAGGACGAAGACCGAGGTCAGGCGGGCATCCCAGACCCACCACGTCCCCCACATCGGGCGGCCCCAGACCGAGCCGGTGAAGAGGCAGAGGAACGTGAACACGGCGCCGATCGGGGCGGCCGCGCGGATCGAGACCTCCGCGATCGGATGGCGCCAGACGAGGAGCCCGAGCGCCGAGAGGCTCATCACCGTCCACACCATCATCGACAGCCAGGCGAAGGGCACGTGGATGAAGAGGATCCGCACCGTGGTCCCCTGCTGGTAGTCCTCCGGCGCGGTGAGGCCCATGCCGAGGCCGACCGCGAGGCACGCCAGCGCGATCGCGTAGAGCCACGGCTGCAGGCGCCCGGAGAGTTCCAGGAACCGGGTCGGGTTCGCGAGAATAGCGAAGCGGGAAGGACGGGCGGCGAGGTCGCTCATGGGGTCCAAGCTTTAGTGCGTGTCCGGCGTGTCCGCAAACGTCAGGTGCCTTTGGCCGGACGCCCGCCGATCCACTGGGCCATGCCGATCGAGGCCGGCATCACCGGCTCGAAGCCGAATTTCGCATAGAGATGGCGGGCGTCGCCGTCGGCGATCAGGCTGACATAGGCGCTTTTCGGGGCGTTTTCGTGAAGCCAGTCCATCAAGGCGGCGAAGATGCGCTTGCCGAGGCCACGGCCCTGATGTTCGGGCTCCACCGCCATGTCGACGATCTGGTAGTGGCATCCGCCGTCGCCGATCACGCGGCCCATGGCGACCGTGCGCCCTTCGCCGAGGATGACCACGGCGAACAGTGTTCCCTTCAAGCCCCGTTCGGCGGCTTCTTGCGTCTTGGTGCTCAGTCCCGCGACCTCGCGCAGGCGCCGGAAGTCGGCGACGGACGGGGTTTGCGCAAGAAGCTCGTAGGTCATCGGATGGCGGCTCAGTCGGAGGACAGCTTGAGCGCCGCCGCCGCCGCCAGCGGTCCGAGGACCCCGTAGAGCAGCGTCAGCGCGCAGAGGATGAGGAAGGGCGAGCGGAAGGGCGCGGGGTCGTTGACGGCACCATAGGTCGCGGCCACCCCGAAGATCAGGACGGGCACGGCGAGCGGCAGCACCAGCACCGAAATGAGAACGCCGCCGCGCGGCAGGGACGCCGCGACCCCGGCTCCGACCGCGCCGATCAGGACGAGCGCCGGCGTGCCGGCCAGCAGCGTCGCGGCGGTCGCGAAGAGGGCACGGGGCTCCAGCGCCAGGAACAGGCCGAGGAGCGGGCTCGCCAGCACCAGCGGCAGGCAGGCGGCGACCCAGAGCGCGGCGCATTTCGACAGGATGGCGAGCGGCGGCGCGACGGGTCCGGTGAGGATCAGGTCGAGCCCGCCGTCGTCGCGGTCGGCCTGGAACAGGCGGTCGAGGGTGAGAAGCGTCGACAGAAGCGCCCCGATCCACAGGATCGCCGGCCCGATCCGCGACAGAAGCGCCAGATCCGGCCCGACCCCGAAGGGGATGGTCGCGACCACCGCGAGAAAGAACACGACCCCGACGAGTCCGCCGCCCGAGCCGGACAGCTGCAGCGCGAGGTCGCGCAGGAACAGCGCGCGCATCAGCCGATCTCGTCCCAGCTGTCGGCGTCGGCTACGAGCGCCTCGACCGGCAACGGCGGCTCGAGCGCCAGCGTGCGCGCGGGCCCGAGATCAAGCGGCTGGTGCGTCGCCGCGATCACGATGCCCCCGCTCGCCAGCCGTTCCCGGCACAGCGTCGCGATGCGGGCCTGCGAGGCGCTGTCGAGCGCGGTGGTCGGCTCGTCGAGGAGCCAGAGCGGCCGGTCGCTGACGAGGAGCCGGGCGAAGGCCGCGCGTCGCTGCTGGCCGGCCGACAGCGCGCCGACCGCGAGCGCCTCGACGCCCTTCAGTCCGACGGCGGCGAGCGCCTCGTCCGGGGCCATCGCCGGCCGGCCGAGGAACGCGCGCCAGAACGCGAGTTCCGCCCCGGCGGTGCGGCCGGGCTTCAGGGCGTTGCGGTGACCGAGATAGTGGCTCGCCTCGATCGGCAGGCGCGCCGCCTCCCCGTCGCCGGCGGTGGCGCCCTCGATCGCGATCGCGCCGGCAAGCGGCGCGAGAAGCCCGGCGAGGGTGCGCAGGAGCGTCGACTTGCCCGCCCCGTTCGGCCCCGTCACGACCAGCGCCTCGCCCGCGCTCAGACGCAGGTCGAGCGGCGGCGTCAGGGCGCGCCGCCCGCGCCCGACGACGAGGGCGGAAAGGGTGAGTTGCATCACGGGCGCGACGGCCTTTTCCGCAAGGGCCCGCGCGCTCGCGGCGCGGACGATTCCAGGGTTTCGTTCTGACGGCGCGCTCCGGCGAAGGCAAGCCGGAACGGCCGGGGATGGCGCGAGGATGGAATTCGCTAACCCAAAGCCGCGACCGGCGCGATTTGCCCCCTTTATAGCCATTACAATCTTCCCTATAAGGTCGCCCAACCACTCCAGCGACCGGCGTGGAGTCATCAGCGCCGATCTCCGTGCCCCGCTTTTCCAGGCGGGTACTGAGGCGGACGGGCGGAAATGGTCGTACCCGCATTCTCCATCGTGCCCGGCCCGGGGTGCGGCGGTCGTTCGCCTTTCGGACATTCTTTGGTTCGAGAAGGAACGAGAGTTCTATGTCCCACCCCGATAGCTTCAAAAGCCGCAAGACGCTCGACGTCGGCGGCAAGACCTATGTCTACTTCGACCTCAAGGAGGCGGAGCGGAACGGTCTGACCGGCGCCTCGCGCCTCCCCTACTCGCTGAAGGTCATCCTCGAGAACCTCTTGCGCAACGAGGACGATCGCACGGTCAAGGCCGACAACATCCGCGCCATGGTCAAGTGGCTCGACGACAAGGGCTCGGCCGGCCACGAGATCGCCTATCGCCCGGCGCGCGTCCTGATGCAGGACTTCACCGGCGTTCCCGCCGTGGTGGACCTCGCCGCCATGCGCGACGCGACCGAGACGCTCGGCGCCGACCCCAACAAGATCAACCCGCTGGTCCCGGTCGACCTCGTGATCGACCACTCGGTGATGGTCGACTACTTCGGCCAGCCCGACTCCTTCGCCAAGAACGTCGACGTCGAGTACGACCGCAACGGCGAGCGCTACACGTTCCTGCGCTGGGGCTCGGGCGCCTTCCAGAACTTCCGCGTCGTGCCCCCGGGCACCGGCATCTGCCATCAGGTGAACCTCGAGTACCTCGCCCAGACCGTCTGGACGAAGGACGAGAACGGCGAGACGATCGCCTATCCCGACACGCTGGTCGGCACCGACAGCCACACGACGATGGTCAACGGTCTGGCCGTTCTCGGCTGGGGCGTCGGCGGCATCGAGGCCGAGGCCGCCATGCTCGGCCAGCCGATCTCGATGCTGATCCCGGAGGTCATCGGCTTCCGCCTCGACGGCAAACTCCCCGAGGGCACGACCGCGACCGACCTCGTGCTCACCGTCACCGAGATGCTGCGCAAGAAAGGGGTGGTGGGCAAGTTCGTCGAGTTCTTCGGGCCGGGCCTTGCCAACCTCACGCTGGAAGACCAGGCGACCATCGCCAACATGGCGCCGGAATACGGCGCGACCTGCGGCTTCTTTCCGATCGACAAGGACACGGTCGCCTATCTCGAGGCGACCGGCCGCGACAAGCAGCGCATCGCCCTCGTCGAAGCCTACGCCAAAGCGCAAGGGATGTGGTTCGACGCCTCGGCCGAGGAGCCCGTCTTTACCGACACGCTCTCGCTCGATCTCGGCTCCGTCATCCCCTCGCTCGCCGGCCCGAAGCGTCCGCAGGACCGCGTCGCCCTGACCGAGGCCGCGCCGAAGTTCCGCACGGCGCTTACCGAGCTCCAGGGCGGCCGCAAGAAGAGCGAACTGCCGTCCTCGGTCGGTGATTCCCGCTTCATGGACGAGGGCGCGACGCCCCCGGCCCAGACGCCCGAAACCGTCCGCCATCCGGTGGAAGGCGCCGCGCACGGCATCTCCGACGGCGACGTCGTGATCGCCGCGATCACGTCCTGCACCAACACCTCGAACCCGAACGTGCTGGTCGCCGCCGGCCTCGTCGCACGCAAGGCGGCGGCCCTCGGACTGAAGCCGAAGCCCTGGGTCAAGACCTCGCTCGCGCCGGGATCCCAGGTCGTCACCGAGTATCTCGAGAAGGCCGACCTCCAGAAGGACCTCGACGCGCTCGGCTTCAACCTCGTCGGCTACGGCTGCACGACCTGCATCGGCAATTCCGGCCCGCTCGCCGAGCCGATCTCCGAGGCGATCAACAAGAACGACCTCGTGGCCGTGTCGGTGCTCTCGGGCAACCGCAACTTCGAAGGCCGCGTGAACCCCGACGTGCGGGCGAACTACCTCGCCTCGCCGCCGCTCGTCGTCGCCTACGCGATCGCCGGCTCGATGTTCGTCGACATCACCAAGGACCCGCTCGGCCAGGATCAGAACGGCAACGACGTCTTCCTCAAGGACATCTGGCCGACCACGCAGGAGGTTTCCGAGATCGTCCGCAAGACGGTGACGCGCGACCTTTTCGAGAGCCGCTACTCGGACGTCTTCAAGGGCGACCCGAACTGGCAGAAGATCGCGGTCTCGGGCGGCCTCACCTACGACTGGGACGACCGCTCGACCTACGTGCAGAACCCGCCCTACTTCGAGGGCATGTCGATGACGCCGGAAGCCGTCACCGACATCAAGCAGGCGCGCGTTCTCGCGCTCTTCCTCGACTCGATCACGACCGACCACATCTCGCCGGCCGGCTCGATCAAGAAGAACGGACCGGCGGGCGAGTACCTCGTCTCGCACCAGGTGCGCCCGGTGGACTTCAACTCCTACGGCGCGCGTCGCGGCAACCACGAAGTCATGATGCGCGGCACGTTCGCCAACATCCGCATCAAGAACCAGATGGTGCCGGGCGTCGAGGGCGGCATCACCAAGCACTTCCCCTCCGGCGAGCAGCTGCCGATCTACGACGCGGCGATGAAGTACCAGGAGGACGAGGTTCCGCTGGTGATCTTCGCCGGCAAGGAATACGGCACCGGCTCCTCGCGCGACTGGGCGGCCAAGGGCACCGTGCTTCTGGGCGTGCGCGCCGTTATCGCGCAGTCGTTCGAGCGCATCCACCGCTCGAACCACGTCGGCATGGGCGTCGTGCCCTTCGTCTTCCAGGAGGGCACGAGCTGGCAGTCGCTCGGCCTCACCGGCGACGAGACGGTGACGATCGAGGGCCTGACCGAGGTGCGTCCGCGCCAGACGATGAACGCCACCATCACCCGCGCCAACGGCGAGGTGCTGACCGTTCCGCTGCTCTGCCGCATCGATACGCTGGACGAGCTCGAGTACTTCAAGAACGGCGGCATCCTGCACTACGTGCTGCGCCAGCTCGCCGCCTGATCCGGACGGGCTTCCGGCCCGCCACGATCTCCGACGCCGCTGCCCGAAAGGGCGGCGGCGTCTTCACATCAACCAGAGGTTCACCCCCAATTGAACGCGCCGCGATCGATCGGCGCTTCTGTCCGGCCCCTGTCCGGTCCATCTAGTTCGGATGGAAGCGTGACGGAGTTCGGACCATGGCATCCCGCCGATTGCCCGCCCTCGGGGTGGCCTGTCTCGCAACGCTCGGCCTGCCGGCGGCAAGCCCCGCGGCGGCGCAGGAGCGCAGCGTCTCCAGCCGCGACGTACGGGGCGTCCTCGAACTCTTCACCAGCCAGAACTGCGGCGACTGCCCGCCCGCGGGTGCCGCCGCCGCCCGCCTCGGGGCCGCGCCCGACGTCGTCGTCCTCGCCTACCATGTCGACTACTGGGACTATGCCGGGCCGAAGGACCAGCTGGCCGACCGGCGCAACACCGACCGGCAGAAGTCCTACGCTAAGCGGCTGAAGCTCGGCGCGCTCGTCACGCCGCAGGTCGTCGTCAACGGCCAGAAGGCGGTCGACGGCGGCGACGAGGCGGCGCTCGCCGAGGCGCTGAAGGAGGCGCCCTTCGGCTGCGCCACGCTCGGCGGCGAGGTCGTGATGCGCACGCGCGGCGACACGCTGCGCATCGAGGCGCGGGCGCCCGGCGCCGATCCCGCCCAGCCCGCCCCGATCCTCGTGCTCGTCACCTATGCCGAGCGGGTCGAGACGACGGTACCGGGGGAAGCCGCCGGCGAGGCACGGCGGGTCGACCACTATCCGGTGCGCGACTGGCGCGTTCTCGGCTCCGTGGATCGCGATGCGATCGAGGTGGAGATGCCGCTCGGCATGCTGACCGAGAACGATGGCGAAAGGACGGGCCTTGCCGCCCTCCTTCAGGCCGTCGGCCCCGACAACAAGCCGGGTCCGATCATCGCCGCCGCTGCGCTCGAGTTCTGACGGCCGCTTCGTCGTTGCAACCGGCTGGGCCGGACTCCATTTCCATGACAGGATGATGTCGCAGGCTCACGCGGTCTCGACTGGCATGGCCTGACCGACGACGCCGGCTCGGACCGGCGGCACGGCAATGGGGAATGGACGACTTGACCGATTCGCAGCCGCAGCCTTCCGCCACCCTGATCGATCTCGCGACGGTCCGGGCCTCGCCCGCGCCGGAGATCGTGTCCTTCGACCGGCACGAACTCGGCCAGATCCTGCGGGTCTACGGGCGCATGGTGGCGGCGGGCGAGTGGCGGGACTACGCGATCGACACGCTGAAGGACCGCGCCGTCTTCTCGATCTTCCGCCGCGCCTCGGAAATGCCGCTGTTCCGCATCGAGAAGAACCCGAAGCTCGCACGCCGCCAGGGCGCCTACAGCGTCACCGCCGCGAGCGGCCTCGTGATGAAGCGCGGCCACGAACTCGATCTGGTGCTGCGCGTCTTCGACAAGAGCCTCAAGCTGATCGAGGACTGAGCCCGAGTTCGCGCACCACGGCGTCGGCGGTGACAATCGTCGCGAACTCGCCCGACAGGTTGGCAAGCGTCATCGCGTGAACGTCCTCGGCCGGGTGCAGGCGGCCGTCCGGCCCCCGGAGGTCGAAGGTCCAGCAGGCATCTTCCGCCAGCCGTGTGTCGAAGCCGAGATTGCCGGCCATGCGCGTCGTCGTCTCCACGCAGTGGTTGGTGGTCGCGCCGCAGATCACCACCGCTCGCACGCCGGCGTCGCGCAATCGCGCTTCGAAATCCGTGCCGATGAAGGAGCTGTTCACGCTCTTCACGATCACCAGCTCGCCCTCGTGCTCGCGCGCGGCATCTTCCACGATGCGGCCGCTCGCGTCCGGGTGGAAGGACGAACCGGGCGCCGGATTCTCGTGGCGGATATGAAAGATGGGCAGTCCGGCGGTCCGGAACGCCGCCAGGAGGTCGGCGATGCGTCGAAGGGCCTCCGGGTTGTTTCGCCGGCGGCCCCCGGCCTCCCATTCGGCAAACGCGCGCTGGACATCAATGACGACGAGCGCCGTCGTCACGTCAGCGTGCCGGGATAGACCGTCTCGTCCGGCAGCGTGTCCTTGCCGCCGTTCAGCGCGAACTGCATGAAGACGGTGTCGATCCAGCGGCCGAACTTGAAGCCCGACCCCTCGAAGATGCCGATATGGGTGAAGCCGAGCTTGGCGTGCACCTTGATCGAGGGCTGGTTGTCGGCACCGCCGATCACCGCGATCATCTGTCGAAAGCCCTGGTCCTGGCAGGCGTCGAGGAGGCGGCGCAGGAGGGACGTGCCGACCCCCCGCCCCTTGGCCTCCGGCGCGAGGTAGATCGAATCCTCGACCGTCCAGCGATAGGCCGGCCGGGCGCGGAACGGGCCGGCATAGGCGTAGCCGATCACCGCCCCATCCTGGTCGCAAGCGACGAAATACGGGTAGTCCTGACGCCGGATATTGGCCATCCGCGCGGCCATCTCGGTCTCGTCCGGGGGAACGAGTTCGTAGGTCGCGGTGCCGTGGAGCACGGCCTCCTCGTAGATGCGGGTGATGGCCGGAATATCGGACGGGGCGGCGTTGCGGATCGTGAAGGCGCTCATGATGTCTGAATTCGAGGATTCGGTGGCCGTCACTCTAGGCGCGCCGCCCCCGCCCCTCAACGCGAAGACCGGAATGGCCCACGAAAAAGGGCGGCCTCAAGGGCCGCCCTTCCATCTGTCCGGCTTCGGCCGGGATCGCTCAGTCGCGATTGCCGAAGAGCTGCAGCATGAACATGAACATGTTGATGAAGTTCAGGTACAGCGACAGCGCGCCCATGATCGCCTTGCGGCCGGCCACCAGCGTGTCGTCGCCTTCCCAGTACATCTCCTTGATGCGCTGCGTGTCGTAGGCCGTGAGGCCGGCGAACACGAGAACGCCGATCACCGAGATCGCAAAGCCGAGCGCCGAGGACTGCAGGAAGATGTTGACGAGCATCGCGATCACGATGCCGAACACGCCCATGATCAGGAACGAGCCCATCGCCGACATGTCACGCTTCGTCGTGTAGCCGAAGAGCGAGAGCGCGCCGAACGAGGCGGCCGTGATGAAGAACACCTGGACGATCGATTCCTGCGTGTAGACGAGAAAGATCGTCGACAGCGACAGGCCGACCAGCGCGGCATAGGCCCAGAAGGTCGTCTGCGCGGCCGAGACGCTCATCTTGTGGACGCGGAACGACAGGAAGAAGACCATCGCCAGCGGCGCCAGCATCAGAACCCACTTCAGCGGCGAGACGAACACCGTCACGCCGAGCTGGGTCAGCATGGTGCCGTTGATCTGGGCGGCAGCCAGCGAGGGGTCGGTCGTGGTCGCCAGCGAGAACAGGCCGTAGGCCGCCGCGCCGGTGATGACGAGACCGATCGCCATCAGGTTGTAGACCTTGAGCATGTAGGCCCGCAGGCCCTGGTCGATCGAGGCGTCCACCCGGCTGCCAGCAGCCGGAACGCTCCTCACGCCCTGGTTCCATTTTTCAGCCATCAACGTCGTCCTTTCGCGTATCGTCCCGTCGGGTGTCGTTCGGCCCGCGATCGGGCCGAGGCGCCGCTGGCGGGACTCGCAGCTGCCTTTGACGTGAAATATGCGAAGGTGCCCGCCGGTCCACAAGGCCGTCGGCCAGTCCGACGCCCTCCGTAACGCGGCTTTGGCGATTAAATTTCCGTTATTTGGCGGGCATTAACCGCGTTTTGCGGATCACAGCTCCCGCAGAACCGGCGCCGCCTTCTGGCCGAGGATCCGCCACGTGCCCGCGAGCCCGAAACCGACGGTCAGGACCAGCGCCGCCGCCAGCGTCATCACCGCGAGCCCGCCGTCGAAGGCGAAGGGCAGGCGCATGATGCGCGCGACGACGTACCACGCGGCGAGCGCCCCGGCTCCGACGGCGAACAGCGCGGTCGCCGCCCCCAGCGACATGTACTCCGTCACGTAGGCGCGGATCAGCGTCGCGCGCGTCGCGCCGAGCGTCTTCAGCACCACCGCATCGTGGACGCGCGCCCGGTTGCCGGCCGCAAGCGCGCCCGACAGGACCAGCACCGAGGCGACGAGCGCCACGGCCGCCGCCGCGCGGATCGC
>NZ_CAJYIU010000060.1 GCF_913775355.1 uncultured Aureimonas sp. | reverse complement strand
GTGTTCATCGCGGCCGAATCGTTGTGGTCGCCGGTGTAGCCGAGCTCCTTCGCCAGCTCCTGCCGGGCCGAGAGGCTGGAATCGAGGTCGAGGAGCTTCAGGAGATCGACGATCGAGTGACGCCAGTTGAGCGTCTGGCCGGCCCCCTTGGCCTTACCGTCGAGGATCGCGGCGACATCCACCGCGCCGGCCGGTGCCGAAGCGGGAAGGCCGGAGGCGCCGGGCGTCGAGGCGACCGGGCTCGACGTTCCGGCCGTTGCGGGCGACACGACCTCGGACGTGCCCGGCGCACCGCTCGCGGGCGCCGTGATTTGCGGGCTCGGCGCGGTCGCCTGACCGACCGGCGCGGCGGTGCCGGCCTGCGGCGCGGCTTCGGTAGCGGGCGTCTCGGCGTGAGCCGAGCCGAAGATCTTGGACTTGATGCGGTCGAAGAAGCTCATGGGGCGATGTCCTCGTGTCTCATGCGACCGCCGCTGGACGCGGCGGGTGTGCAGCGAAGACGCAAGGGTTGTGCGGTTGGTTCCCGGCGACGCCTCGCGTTCGCTGAATGACGAGAACCAGCGGGCACGGCGCGACTTGCCGCGCGCGTCCCGCTTCGCCATAAGCGCGCGACCGGCCGCGACGGCCGCTGAAGCCTTCGGAGCTGTCCCATGGCCGCGTTCCAGCCGCTCGTGTTCTCCGGCGTCCAGCCGACCGGAAACCTGCATCTTGGCAACTATCTCGGCGCGATCCGGCGCTGGGTCGCGCTGCAGGACGAATACCCCTGCCTGTTCTGCGTGGTCGATCTTCATGCGATCACGGTGTTCCAGGAACCGGAGGAACTCGAGCGCTCGATCCGCGAGGTGGCCGCCGCCTTCATCGCGAGCGGCATCGATCCGAAGAAGCATATCCTCTTCAACCAGAGCCGGGTCCCCGAGCACGCCGAACTCGCCTGGATCTTCAACTGCGTCGCCCGCCTCGGCTGGATGGAGCGCATGACGCAGTTCAAGGAGAAGGCCGGCAAGGACCGCGAGCGCGCCTCGCTCGGGCTCTTCGCCTATCCGAGCCTGATGGCCGCCGACATCCTCGCCTACCGCGCGACGCTGGTGCCCGTCGGCGAGGACCAGAAGCAGCATCTGGAACTGACGCGCGACATCGCCGCCAAGTTCAACCACGACTACTCCGACCGTATCGCGGCCAAGGGCCTCGGGCACCCGATCGCGATGGGCGACGAGACCGTGCAGGGCTATTTCCCGATGACCAATCCCCTGATCGAGGGGCCGGCGACGCGCGTCATGAGCTTCAAGGACGGCTCGAAGAAGATGTCGAAGTCCGACCCGTCCGACCTCAGCCGCATCAATCTGACCGACGACGCCGAGACGATCGCGCGCAAGATCCGCAAGGCGAAGACCGATCCGGACGCGCTGCCCTCCGAGACCGCGGGCCTTGCCGGGCGTCCCGAGGCCGACAACCTCGTCGGGATCTTCGCCGCGCTCGACAACCGCTCGAAGGCCGACATCCTCGGCGAATACGGCGGCCGCCCGTTCTCCGAGTTCAAGCCGGCGCTGGCCGACCTCGCGGTCGCCAAGCTCGCGCCGATCGCGACCGAGATGCGCCGCATCCTCGACGACCCGGCCGAGATCGACAGGACCCTGCGCGACGGCGCGACCCGCGCCCGCGCCATCGCCGGCCGCACGCTGGCCGACGTGAAGTCCATCGTCGGGCTGCTGAACGGGTAGGGTGGTTGCGGGGCTGCCGCCCCGGTCCCCGCTCGGGAAAGAATTCCCGAACCCTTCTTTTCGTTTGGGACCATTTCCATGATCGGGAAGGGCTACCGGCCCTTCCCCATCATGGACACGCCTCAAATGAGGAGGGGTCCAGGGGAAATCATTTCCCCTGGCGGGGTTTGGGGCGGAGCCCCATGACCACCCCCACCCGCTTGCCGCCCCGGCGCGGCGCTGTCATGGTCCGGCCATGGTCTCGAAGCGACTCGGACGCGGCGAAGGCGGCCGCCGCAAGTTCTTGGCCGTCATCGACGAGACGCCCGAATGCGGGCGCGCCGCCGCTTATGCGGCGCGACGCGCCAAGGCGTCGGGCGGTGCGGTTGTCTTCCTCTACGTGATCGACGGCGCGGACTTCCAGCAATGGCTGGGGGTCGGCGACATCATGCGCGCCGAGGCGATGGAGGAGGCCGAAACGCGCATGGCGCGCGTGACCGACGAGGTGCGCGAGGCGGTCGGCATCGAGCCCGAGACGCTGGTTCGCGAAGGCAAGACCGTGACCGAGATCCGGGGCCTGATCGAGGCCGACCGCGAGATCGCGATCCTGGTGCTGGCCGCGAGCGACGCCGCCGAAGGGCCGGGGCCGCTGGTCTCGGCGGTGGCGGGCTCGGGCTCGGCCTTCCCGGTGCCGGTCACGATCGTGCCGGCGACGCTCACCGACGAGGACATCGAGAGCCTCTGCTAGCGGTCAGGCGCCGGCGGCCGAGAGCGGCAGCGTCAGCCGCACCTCGAGCCCGCCTTCCGGTGCGCGGCCGAGCGCAAGGCGCCCGCCGTAGAGGCCGGCGATCTCGGCGGTGATCGGCAGGCCGAACCCGTGGCCGGGGCGCGTCTCGTCGAGGCGGCGGCCGGGCTGCAGGACGGCGGCGATCTCGTCCGCTGTGAGGCCCCGCCCGTCGTCGGCGATGCGCACGACGGCCTGAGCGCCCTCCTGGCCTGTCTCCAGAACGACGCGCCCGGCCGCGTGCCGGCAGGCGTTGTCGAGGAGATTGCCCAGCATCTCGTCGAGATCCTCCTGGTCGACCGCGACGAAGAGGCCGGGCGCCAGCCGGGTCTCGATCGCGACGCGCGGATCGAACTTGGCAAGCGTCGAGGCGAGGTCCTCGGCATGGCCAGCGAGATCCGTGCGCTGGCGCACGGGGCCGCCCAGCGCGGCGGAGCGGGCTCGGCGCAGGTGATGGCGCACCCGCCGGTCCATCAGGGCGGAGAGGTCGAGGAACTGGGCGCGAGCCTCGGCATCGGGAATGCGTTCGGCGGCAGCCGAGAGCGTCGCGAGCGGCGTCTTGAGGCCATGCGCGAGATTGGCGACATGAAGCCGCGACTGGCGCAGGTTGGCCGCGTCCTGCTCGATCAGCGCGTTGAGCTCGCGCTGCAGCGGTTCGAGCTCGGCGGGGTAGCGTCCCTCCACCGTCTCGCGCTCTCCCGAGCGCACGCGAACGAGCGCCGTGCGCAGCCGGTCGAGCGGCTTCAGGCCGAAGCGGACCTGCGCGAAGATGGCGGCGACGAGCAGCGCGCCGAGGCCGGCCAGCGTGGCCGCGACCTGGAGCGTGACGTCGCGCAGCGGATTGTCGATCGCCCCGCGCGGGGCGGCGACGAGGATGCGCGCCTCCCGCCCGCCCGGCAGATCGATCGTGTCCTCGCGCAGGACGATCGCCTCGCCGTTCGGGCCGCGACCGAGGTCGAGGCGGTCGGGGCCGCCGCCGATCGATGACGCGTCGTCGCCGTCGTGGACGAGATCGCGGCCCTGCAGCGAGCGCGAGCGCGCGAGCGCCCGGCCGTCCACGTCCACCTGCCAGAACCAGTCGCCGCGCGGACGGTCGAACGGGGCGCCGTCGACCTCGACGAGCGCGCGCGCGAGCTGCGGCGGCTCGGGCGCGCGCCGACCGCGGCGCGGCTCGTCGGGCGGCGGAGGGGCGAGCAGCGCGGTCTGGAGCGTCGCGATCTGCAGGTCGAGCCGCCCGGCCACCTCGCCGCGCACGAACCGCTCCAGCACGGTTCCGATCAGGACGCCGGTGACGACGATGGCGGCGAGCACGAACAGCGCCGCCGACAGGGTCAGCCGCGCCCGCAGCGACAGGTCGCGCAGCGCGCGCGGGCGGCGGGCCGGTGGAGGCGGAGGGCCGTGGGGCGGCGGCGGCGGGGGCGGCAGGCGATGCGGCGTCATCCCGCCGCCTCGCCGGCCGTGAGGCGATAGCCGAGGCCGCGCACGGTCTCGATCATCGCGTGGCCGATCTTGCGGCGAAGCCGCGCGATGATGACCTCGACGGAATTCGAATCGACCTCGGCGTCGCCCTCGTAGACGCGCTCGATGAGGTCGGCGCGCGGCACGACGATCTCCTTGCGCAGCATCAGGCAGGAGAGGACGCGCCATTCCAGCGCGGTGAGCTTCAAGGGCAGGCCGTCGCGCTCGAACGTGCCGACCTGCGCGTCGAAGGTGAGGGGGCCGCAGGCGATGCGCGCGTCGGCATGGCCGCGCGAGCGGCGCACCAGCGCGCGCAGGCGCATCACAAGCTCCTCGACCCGGAACGGCTTGACGAGATAGTCGTCGGCCCCGGCCTTGAACCCCTGCACCTTGTCGCTCCAGCCGTCGCGCGCGGTGAGGATGAGGACCGGCAGGTCGCGTTTGGCAGCGCGCCAGCCGCGCAGCACCTCGATGCCGCCGAGACCCGGCAGGCCGAGATCGAGCACCGCCGCGTCGAAGAGTTCGGTGTCGCCGAGATGCAGCCCGTCGATGCCGTTGTCGGCGTGGTCGACCGCGAAGTTCTCCGCCCGCAGCGCGCCCGCGATCTCGGCGGCCAGGCCCGCGTCGTCCTCGACCAGAAGCACGCGCATGAGAGGGGTCGTCCTTTGTTTCGATCGCCGCCCGCCTAGTCCGGGCAGCTGAACGGAACCTGAACCGCGCGGTTCAGGAGGGGTTTCAGGCCGGGGGATAGAAGGAGCGTCATCCGCAACCGACAAGGATTTGTCGATCATGAAGACGACCCTCTCGCCCAAGCGCCGCTTCGGCCTCGCCGCCCTCGCGGTTCCGCTCCTCGCCGGCTCGACGCTGGCCTTCGCCCAAGGCGCGACCACCGGCGCGACGCCGCCCGCCCCGCCCGTCCCCCGCACCGCCACCGTCAACGAGCTGCACGATATGAACGATCTTCGCCTCGAAGGGCGCGTCGCCGAGGTCTTCGGCAACCGCTTCGTCCTGGAGGATGCGACCGGCCGCACGCTGGTCGAGCTCGGACCCCGCGGCGAGCGCGGCGATCTCGTGAAGGTCGGCGACACGGTGTCGGTCGACGGGCGCTTCGCGCGCGGCCAGATCGACGCCCGCTCGATCAGCGTCGGCGGCGCCGAGCGCATCGCGCTGGAGCGCCCGCGCCCCGAGCGTGACGGCCCGCGCGGCCCCGGCGGCCCGGGGCGCGGCCCCGACCGCGACGGTCCGCGCCATGGACCCCGCGGCGAGGACGGCCCGCCGCCGCCGCGCGAGGAGCGCGCCGACCGCGGCTGGTTCGGCGGCGGTGTCGACGAGACGGCGGCGACCAAAGCGCTGACCGATGCCGGCTACACCGAGGTGACGCTCACCGACACCAAGAAGCACCACGCCGAGTTCACGGCCAAGGATGCCACGGGTAAGGTGTGGGCGGTCAAGGTCGACGAGGACAACCGCCTCGCCGAGCGCGAGCCCTACGTCGCGCCGATGGCCGAGGACGCGGCGCGCGCCGCGATCGAGAAGCTCGGCTACACCTATGGCGGCGACTTCGAGGTGAAGAAGAACCACGTCGAGGCCGATGCGAAGGACGCCGCGGGCCGCGACGTGCGCATCGAGCTCAACGCCGACGGTTCGCTGCGCAAGGAGCGCTTCGAGAGCTGATCCATCGGCAGCGGTGAAGGGACGGGGCGGCGCCGCGGCGTCGCCCTTTTCGCGTCAGTCCGCCGGCTCGCCGCGCCGCGCGGCATCGGCCAGAAGCGCCACGACGAGGTCGGTCTGCGAGACGATGCCGACGAGGCGTCCGTCCGGCCCTGTGACGGGCAGGTGGTGGATGCCGAGCGCGGACATCGCCGGGACGACGTCGGCGATCGCGTCGTCCGGCCCGATCGTCGTCACCGGCGCGGTCATGATGTCGGCGACGCTGGCGGCGGGCGCCCGGCCGCGCCGCATCGTCAGCGCCACCCGCTCGCGGGCGCCCATGCGCGGACCGCGTGCGTCCCAGGCCGCTTTGTCGAGAAGATCGGTCTGCGTGAGGATGCCGACGACGCGCGCGCTGTCGTCCGTCACCGGCAGCGCCTTGATGTGATGGCGGCGCAGGAGATCGAGCGCCTCGCGGAACGAGGCGTCGGGCGAGATCGCGACGACATCGCGCGACATGATGTCGGCCGCGCGCGTCGCCCGCGCCCGCCGTGCGAAGGAATGCAGCTCCGTGCGCCGCAGAAGCGCTTCGAGGTCGGCGCGCGAGATGTCGAGGAGCTGGTCGGCTTCTGCGAGCGCCGCGTCGAGATCGGCCGCCGAAAAGCCGATGCGCTCGTTCGGCGGCGGGTCCTGCGTCGCATGGCCCGGGACCGGGCGCGGCGCACGGTGCGGATAGGCGCGGCCGGTCAGGTTGTTGTAGGCGAGCGCTGCGAGGAGGAGGAGCGCCGAGTTCGCCGCGACCGGCCACAGGGCGAAGCCGAAGCCGAGGTCGAAGACCGCCGGGCCGCCGAGCACCGCCGTCAGCGCCACCGCGCCGCTCGGCGGATGGAGACAGCGCAGGACGAGCATCGCAAGGATCGCCGTCGCGCCCGCCATCGCTGCCGCCAGCATCGGATCGGGCACCAGCATCCGCACGCCGACCCCGATGAGCGCGGCGATCGTGTTGCCGCCGAGGATCGACCAGGGCTGCGCCAGCGGGCTCGCCGGCACCGCGAAGAGGAGCACCGTCGAAGCGCCCATCGGCGCGACGAGGATCGGCAGCGCCGAGCCCGAACCCACCGCCGCCCGGCAGACGAGGCCCGTCGCGAGCAGCCCGAGGAGCGCGCCGAGGACGACACGCAGCCGCTCCTGCCAGCTGACGGCGGGAAGGTCGGGCAGGAAGCGTCGGGCGAGCGCGATCATCGGGCGGCCAGCGGGTTCGAGGGCGGGAGAGGCCGTTCCATCGCCGAGGGAACGCCAGGATGCAAGCCTGCCTTGGCTTTCGAACGCAGCGTCTTTCCGCCGTTCGCTTGCGGCCGCAGCTTGTGGCGATTATCTGAAGGTCACGACTTTCCGCCGCTGAACCGAGGCGTGCCCATGTTCATCCAGACCGAATCCACCCCCAATCCGCAGACCCTGAAGTTCCTGCCCGGCCGGGTGGTGCTGGAGAACGGCACGGCGGAGTTCCTCGACGCGGCCGATGCCGCGGCCCGCTCCAGGCTCGCCGCCAAGCTGATGGGCATCGAGGGCGTTCGCAGCGTCTTCTTCGGCTACGACTTCGTCACCGTCACCAAGGACGAGACCGGCTGGCAGCATCTGAAGCCGGCGATCCTCGCGGGCCTGATGGAGCACTTCTTGTCGGGCGAACCGGTGATGGCACCGGGTGCTGCGGGCGGGGCTCAAGCCGACGATTCGGGCGAGGAGTTCTTCGAGCCGGGCGACGAGACCGTCGTCTCGACCATCAAGGAACTGCTCGAGACCCGGGTGCGCCCGGCGGTCGCGCAGGACGGCGGCGACATCACCTTCCGCGGCTTCCGCGACGGCGTCGTGTTCCTGAACATGCGCGGCTCGTGCGCCGGCTGCCCGTCTTCCACCGCGACCCTGAAGCACGGCATCGAGAACCTCCTGCGCCACTTCGTGCCCGAGGTCGAGGCTGTGGAGGCGATGGAAGCGGCCTGACCGGTCGAACCGTCTGATGATTGGCGGCCTGCTTCTGGCGATCGACACGGCGGGCGAGCGCTGCTCGGCGGCGGTCCTGCGTCTTGACGACGGAAGGGTCCTGTCCGCCCTCGATCCGGTGATCGGCCGCGGCCATGCCGAGGTCCTGATGGACACGGTGGCCGAGGTGCTTGAACTCGCCGGCGCGGCCTGGGGCGACATCGCCAAGCTCGGCGTCGGCATCGGTCCCGGCTCCTTCACCGGCATTCGCGTGGCGGTCGCCGCCGCGCGCGGCTTCGAGCTGTCGCTCGGTGTGCCGAGCGTCGGCGTCACCACGCTGGAGGCGCAGGCCGAACCCTTCTGGGGCGAGGCGCCGGTCCTGGCCGTCCACGACGCCAAGCGCGGCGAGGTCTACGCGGCCCTGTTCGGCCGTGGCGGCGTGGTGCTCGCCGAGCCGCAGGCGCTTGCGCCGGACGCTCTCGCCGGGCTCGTGGCGCAGGCGCCCGGCGATCTTCGCCTCGTCGGATCGGGCGCCGCGATGGCGGTGGAGCGTCTCGGGCTCGACGCGGCCCGCATCGCCAGCCATGAGGGCTCCGCGCCGATCCGGGCCCTTGCGCGTTTGGCCGCGCCCCGTCCCGTCGCCGCACCCCCGCTTCCGCTCTACCTGAGAGGAGCGGACGCCAAGGCGCAGACGCCCGCCGGACTTCGGGCCGCGGCTTCGACAGGCCCCGTTAACCCTTGAGGCCGATAGTCGTGGCTTGGCCGGCGATTCCGGTCCGGCCGCGATCCTTCCGGAGGAGGAGGGCATGTACTGGTATCTGCCATGGGCCTGGACCCTGTCCTTCTGGGACAGCATCATCACGCCGGTCGACCACGTCGCCGAGCCGATGGCCGCCGACGACGTCGAATGGGCGGCGGCGCTGCATAGCCAGGCCTTCTCGCAGCCGTGGTCCGGCGACGAATTCGCCTCGCTCCTGTCCCAGAACGGCACCTTCGGCTTCGTCGTCCGGCGCACGGGCCAGGTCCGGCCGCTCGGCGTCGTCCTCTTCCGCACCGCTGCCGACGAGGCGGAGATCCTGACGATCGTCGTCGACCGCGCCGCGCGCGGCAAGGGCTTCGGGCGGCTCCTGATGGACAACGTCCTTCAGCATCTTCACGCCGAGCGCGCCGCGAGCCTCTTCCTCGAGGTCGAGGAGACCAACACGCCGGCCCTGAAGCTCTACCGGCACCTGCGCTTCGAGGAGGTCGGTCGGCGACCGGCCTACTACGTCGGCGCCGACGGGCAGCGGCAGAACGCCCTGATCCTGAAGCGGACCCTTGGCCCTTACTGACGCCGCGAGCGCGCGCGTCGTGGAGCCGGGCTCGCGGTCGCGCGATCCCGTCGCGACGGCGCGCCTTGCCGCGATCGCGCTCGTCCTGGCGCTGACGACGCTGGTCCTGACGCCGCTGCAGCTTCTCGCCATCCGCTTCCGGTGGAGGATTGCGGGGTATCTTCCCTTTCTGTGGCAGCGCATCGCGGTGCGCGTCGCGGGCCTGCGGGTTCACCGTCGCGGCGCGCCGGCCACCGGTCGCCCGCTGCTTCTCGTCTCCAATCACCAGTCCTGGGCCGACATCATGGCGCTCGGCTCGGTGATGCCCCTGTCCTTCATCGCGAAATCCGACGTCGAGGGCTGGCCGGTCTTCGGGCTTCTGGCGCGCCTCCAGCGCACGGTCTTCGTCGAGCGAGGCGCGCGCGGGCGCACCGGCGCGCAGGCCGATTCCATCGCCGAACGGCTGGGGGCGGGCGACGCCATGGTGCTGTTTGCCGAGGGCACGACCTCGGACGGCAACACGGTCCTGCCCTTCAAGACGGCGCTCTTCGGCGCGGCGCAGGCGGCTCTGAAGGCGTCCGGCGCCGACGAGGTGCTCGTCCAGCCGGTCGCGATCGCCTATGTCGGCGCCAACGGCATGGCGCTCGGGCGCTTCGGCCGTCCGCTCGCGGCCTGGCCCGGCGAGGTCGAACTGATGCCTCATCTGTCGGCCTTCCTGCGCGAGGGCGCGATCGACGTCGAGATTTCCTTCGGCGAGCCGATCCGCGTCACGCCCGGCAGCGATCGCAAGGCGGTGGCCCGCCGCTGCGAGGCCGAGGTGCGCCGGATGCTGCTCACGAGCCTCGGCTTCCCCTCGGCGGGCGAAACCGCACGCAACCCCTGACGCGAAAACGTCGCTTGCGTCGGAGGGGCTGGGGGTCGATATAGAAGGAAGAAGGCCGGGCCGGCGGGCATTGCGCGGCGGTGCGGCGACGTCGAGGACTTCCCGATGGGTTCCAGCGTCCCGCCGCTCGGCAGGACGGGACGGAGCCCGCAAAGGACGCATGGACACAACCGACGAGAGCGCACGCGGCGAACGCAAGGTCTTCATCAAGACCTATGGCTGCCAGATGAACGTCTACGATTCGCAGCGCATGGGCGACGCGCTGGAGCGGGACGGCTACCGGCAGACCGAGGTGATCGAGGACGCCGATCTCGTGCTCCTCAACACCTGCCACATCCGCGAGAAGGCCGCCGAGAAGATCTATTCCGAACTCGGGCGCATCCGCGTGCTGAAGAGCGAGCGGGCAGCGGTCGGCCGCGAGCTTCGCGTCGGCGTGACGGGATGCGTCGCGCAGGCCGAAGGCGCCGAGATCATCGAGCGCGCCCCCGTGGTCGATCTCGTAATAGGCCCGCAGACCTACCATCGCCTGCCGGATGCGCTGAAGCGCGTCGCCCGCGGCGAGCGCGTGGTCGAGACCGACTACGCCGTCGAGGACAAGTTCGACCACCTGCCGGCGTCGGCGAGATCGGCGATCGCCCGGCGCGGCGTCACCGCGTTCCTGACCGTTCAGGAAGGCTGCGACAAGTTCTGCACCTTCTGCGTCGTGCCCTACACGCGCGGCTCCGAGGTCTCGCGGCCCTATGCCGCCGTGATGGACGAGGCACGCCGGCTGGCGGAGGCGGGCGTGCGCGAGGTGACGCTGCTCGGCCAGAACGTCAACGCCTGGGCCGGCACCGACGCATCCGGCCGCCCGATCGGGCTTGCCGGCCTCCTGCGCGAGCTTGCCGCCGTTCCGGGCCTGGCGCGCCTGCGCTACACGACCTCTCACCCGCGCGACATGGACGACGACCTGATCGCCGCCCACGGCGACCTTCGCGCGCTGATGCCCTATCTCCACCTGCCGGTACAGTCGGGCTCGGACCCGATTCTGAAGGCGATGAACCGGCGCCACAAGGCGGCGGACTATCTCGCGCTCCTCGACCGCATCCGCGCCGTGCGCCCCGACATCGCCCTGTCCGGCGACTTCATCGTCGGTTTCCCCGGCGAGACCGATGCCGACTTCGAGGCGACGCTCGATCTCGTGCGGACCGTGCGCTACGCCGCCGCCTACACGTTCAAGTATTCGCCCCGGCCCGGAACGCCCGGCGCCACGATGGACGGCCACGTGCCGGAAGACGTGAAGACCGAGCGGCTGGACCGCCTGCAGACGCTGATCCGCGAGCAGCAGGTCGCCTTTCAGGAGTCCTTCGTCGGGCGCGACACCGAGGTCCTGATCGAGAAGCCGGGACGTCATCCCGGCCAGATGATGGGCCGCTCGCCCTTCCTCCTGCCGGTCGTGGTTCCGTCCTCGGCAGGGGAGGTGGGTGATATCGTCACGGTTCGCATTTCCGAGACGCGCCCCAATTCATTGATGGCGGCCGGCGCCGAGCCGGCTGCGATGGCCGCCGGCGCCGAGTCGGTCGTTTCGGCTCCGGCAGCGTCCGAGCCCCAGTTGAGGAAGATCGCATGAAGGCAGCCCGCGGCGTGCTTCCGACCTCCGGCGCATCGGACATGGCCCACATCGTGCTGACCTTCGACGACAACCGGCTGGCGAGCGCCCTGTTCGGGCAGTTCGACGAGCATCTGGCGATGATCGAGCAGAAGCTGGGCGTCGATGCGCGCGCGCGCGGCAACAAGGTCGAGCTGCGCGGCGATCCGGTGGCCGCCGAGCAGGCCCGCCGTACGCTCGACATCCTCTACGCCCGCCTCCAGTCCGGCCACGATCTTCAGGTCTCCGACGTCGAGGGCGCGATCCGCATGGCGGTGGCGCAGGACGACCAGCTCGTGCTTCCGACGCTGGAGAAGAAGGGCCGCCTCGCGCTCGCCCAGATCTCCACCCGCAAGAAGACGATCTACGCCCGCACGCCGACGCAGGACGCCTACATGCGCGCGATGGAGCGGGCCGAACTCGTGTTCGGCGTCGGTCCCGCCGGCACCGGCAAGACCTATCTCGCCGTCGCCCACGCCGCCCAGCTCCTGGAGCGCGGCCAGGTCGAGCGCATCATCCTGTCGCGCCCCGCCGTCGAGGCCGGCGAGCGCCTCGGCTTCCTGCCGGGCGACATGAAGGACAAGGTCGACCCGTATCTGCGCCCGCTCTACGACGCGCTCTACGACATGATGCCGGCCGAGAAGGTGGAGCGCGCGCTGACCGCCGGCGCGATCGAGATCGCGCCGCTCGCCTTCATGCGCGGACGCACGCTCGCCAACGCCGCCGTCATCCTCGACGAGGCGCAGAACACGACCACCATGCAGATGAAGATGTTCCTGACGCGCCTCGGCGAGAACGCGCGCATGGTGGTGACCGGCGATCCCTCGCAGATCGACCTGCCGCCGGGCGTGAAGTCCGGCCTCGTCGAGGCGCTGCGCGTTCTGGAGGGTGTCTCCAGCATCGTGTCGGTGCGCTTCGAGGCCAAGGACGTCGTGCGCCACCGCCTCGTGCAGGCGATCGTAGAGGCCTACGAAGCCGACGCGACGCAGACGCGGGCCAAGGCGGCGCCATGAACGACGGCCGATCTTCCGCCGCGGCCCGGACCGGGCCGCGGATCCTCCTGTCGGTGGAGGACGACGCCTGGGGAGCGCTCCTGTCGCGCCCCGCCGAGGAACTGGTGCGCGAGGCCGTATTCGCCGCCGCGGCCGGGGCCGGTCTCCGCCCGGACGTCGAGACCGAGGTCTCCGTCACCCTCTCGGACGACGAGGACGTGCGCGCCCTCAACGCCGAATGGCGCGGCAAGGACAAGCCGACCAACATCCTCTCCTTCCCGATGATGCCGCTTCGGCCCGGCGACGCGCCCGGCCCGATGCTCGGCGACCTCATTCTCGCCCGCCAGACGCTGGAGCGCGAGGCGCGGGACGAAGCGAAATCCCCCGACGACCATTTCCGTCATCTCCTCGTTCACGGCGTGCTGCATCTTCTGGGCTACGACCACGAGAGCGAGCCGGAGGCTGACGAGATGGAGGCCTTTGAAATCGCGATCCTGGCCGGGCTCGGCATCGCCGACCCCTATGCCGACGCCGGTCTTTCCGCCGACGCGCTCACCTAGAAGGGACCCTTGGTGAATCACATGAGTATGCCTCCCTACGGCGACGAGACCGGCCAGGAGCCGGTCGCGTCGGAACCCCCCGCAGAGACGCGAAGTCGTCGTCCCCGGCGCGCGGCACAGGTGCCCGCCGAGCCGGGATTTCTGGATTCGCTCGTCGCGTTCCTGCGCCCGCGCGTCTCGCACTCGCTGCGCGAGGAGATCGCCGAGGCCCTGACGCGGCCCGAGACCGAGGCCTCCGGCTTCACGCCGAACGAGCGCCTCCTCCTCAACAACATCCTCCAGCTGCATGACGTGCGCGTCGAGGACGTCATGATCCCGCGCACCGAGATCGAGGGCATCGCGTCCTCCGCCACGCTCGGCGAGCTGATGGCGCGCTTCGAGGAGACGGGCCATTCCCGCATGCCGGTCTATGGCGACGGGCTCGACGATCCGCTCGGCATGGTCCACATCCGCGACGTGATCGGCCATGTCACCCGCGCTGCCCTGTGCTTCCGCCACGAGGACGGCGGGGCGGACGCGCCGGTGCGCTCGGCGCTCGATCTTGGCCGCGTCGATCTCGCCCACACGATCTCCGACCTTGGTCTCCTCCGCCAGATCCTGTTCGTGCCGCCCTCAATGCACGCCGCCGAGCTGATGCAGCGGATGCAGGCGAGCCACATCCAGATGGCGCTGGTGATCGACGAATACGGCGGCACCGACGGTCTCGTCTCGCTCGAGGACATTCTCGAGATGGTGGTCGGCGACATCGAGGACGAGCACGACGACGAGGAAGCGCTGGTGACCCATGCCGGCGACGGGGTCTTCTATGCCGACGGGCGGGCCGACCTCGACGAGGTCCGCGAGATCGTCGGCGCCGACTTCGACACCAGCGAGCACGAGGAGGACGCCGACACGATCGGCGGGCTCGTCGTCAACGCGCTCGGCCGCATGCCCGCGCCGGGCGAGGTGGTGGAAGTCGTGGAGGGCTTCGAGATCGAGGTCATGGACGCCGATCCGCGGCGCGTGAAGCGGCTGCGCATCGTGCGCTTCCCGGAAGGGGCGTCGACGGTGCTCGACAGCTGATCCGGGGGCGCCCACCCGGCAGGCTTCGCGACAGTCCCGTCCTCTACCACCGTTGGAGGGTGCGTCCGTTCGGCGCATGACGGGTTCTGCCTGAGCCGGAGCGAGTGGGGGCATCGACGTTGGACAGACTGGCCGGACGGATCATGCTTCTCCACAGCTGGCGGCGAGCGCTTCTGGCCTTCGCCGCCGGCCTTCTGGCGACGCTGGGCCTCGCGCCGGTGAGCGTTCCGGCCGTCGGCTTCCTCTCGTTTCCCATGCTCGTCTGGCTGCTCGACGGCGCCAGCGGTCGTCCGGGTGCCGGCCTCGTCGGTCGGGTCTGGCCGGCATTCCGCATCGGCTGGTGCTTCGGCTTCGGCTATTTCCTCGGAGGTCTCTGGTGGCTCGGCGCCGCCGTCCTCCAGGGCGGCACAGCCTTCCTGTGGGCGCTGCCGCTCGCCGTTCTCGGCCTGCCCATGGTGCTGGCGGTCTATCACGGCCTCGCCGCCGCCGTGGCGCGCCTTGCCTGGAGCGACGGCGTCGGGCGCCTCTTCGCGCTGGCCGCCGCGTTCGCCGGGTTCGAATGGCTGCGCGGCACGGTTCTCACCGGCTTCACCTGGAACGAACTCGGCGTCCTCGCCGCGCCCGTCCCGCTCCTTATGGGCAGCCTGTCGCTGATCGGGCTGCACGGCCTGACGATCCTTGCCGTCTTCGTGTTCTCGCTGCCGGCCCTCCTTGCTGGCGCGCCGAGAGGCCGCGCGCTCACCGCCGCCTTCGGGGTGACGATTCTGGCAGCGCATGCCGGTTATGGCGCCTTCCACCTGTCGCAGGCGCCCGTCGGCACGGTGCCGGACGTCGCGCTGCGCATCGTGCAGCCGGCGATCCTCCAAACCGAGAAGTGGGACCCGGCGGAGGCGGATGCGAACTTCGACAAGCTCCTGTCACTGACGAGCGGGGGCGAGCCGGCGGCCGAGACCACGAAGCGTCTCGTGATCTGGCCCGAATCGGCTTTCCCCTTCATCCTCACCGACCGCCCCGACGCGGTGACGCGTCTTGCCGACGCGCTCGCGCCGACCGAGACGCTGATGGCGGGCGCGACGCGGGTCGAGGGCGAAACATCCGATCCCGGCGCGCGCTTCTACAACTCGCTCTACGTCATCGATTCGAGCGGCGCGGTGCGCGATGCCGGCGACAAGCTTCATCTCGTGCCGTTCGGCGAGTATCTGCCGTTCCAGGAGGCGCTCGAAAGCCTCGGGATCACGCAGCTGACGATGCTGCCGGGCGGCTTTTCCGCCGGCTCGTCGCGCCGTGTCATGCGGGCTGGCGAGGGCGGTCCGAGCTTCCTGCCGCTGATCTGCTACGAGGCGATCTTCCCCGACGAGATCCTGGGCTCGGGCGATTCGCGCCCGGACTTTCTTCTCAACGTCACCAACGACGCCTGGTACGGCCACACGCCCGGCCCCTACCAGCACCTGAAACAGGCACAGCTGACGGCGGCCGCCTTCGGCCTTCCGCTGGTGCGCGCCGCCAACACCGGCATCTCGGTCGTCACCGACAGCGTCGGGCGGCCGGTCGCGGGCCTCTCGCTCGGGGAGGGCGGCACGGTCGATGCCGCGCTGCCCGTGGCCGGGCCGCCGACGCTCTATTCGCGCATCGGCAATCTTGCGTTCGCCGCAATTGTCAGTCTTTTCGCGCTCCTGGCGATCATGACATCCGCACGGTCGGGGCGAGCATGATGATGGCGCGATTGCTCGTCTAAGTCGTATCATCTAAATAACCGCGTATAGGTTAGGTGCTGGACGGCGGGGGCCGGTCCAGCTGGGGTCGCGGCGGCAGGCTGCGGCGCCCGAGGGGTCATCGATGGCGATCGAGAGCAAGAAACCAAATCCCGTGGACGTGCATGTGGGCGCGCGGGTGCGGTTTCGGCGCACGATGATGGGCACCAGCCAGGAAAAGCTCGGCGAGGCGCTCGGCGTCACGTTCCAGCAGGTCCAGAAATACGAGAAGGGCACCAACCGCGTCGGCGCCAGCCGCCTGCAGAAGATCGCCGAGGTGCTGCAGGTGCCGGTGTCGTTCTTCTTCGAGGGCTACAAGGGCGAGGATGCGCCGCCCGCCGGCATGCGCGAGCCCGATGCCGAATTTGTCACCGACTATCCGGTGTCGGCCGAAAGCATCCAGCTCAACCGCGCTTTCGGCAAGATCCAGGACCCGAAGGTCCGGCGCCGCATCCTCGAACTCGTCCGCTCGCTGGCCGAGGCCGAGGCCGAGATCGGCGAGGCCAAGTAGCGGCACCTCGACGCGCCGGCGCGAGAAAAGCCTTGCGCCACGGGGAACCCCTGATAAGGGACGGCGACCCCGATCGAAGTCCCAACAGCTGAGAGACCACAGGCGGATGCGCAGCGGCGAGTACTTCTTCACCTCCGAGAGTGTTTCGGAGGGGCATCCCGACAAGGTCTGCGATCGCATCTCGGACGAGGTGCTCGATCTCCTCTACCGCGAGGCCCGCAAAGCCAAGATGGACGCCTGGCAGCTTCGCGTCGCCTGCGAGACGCTGGCCACCACCAACCGGATCGTGATCGCCGGCGAGGTGCGCTCGACGCTCGATTCGCCCAAGCTCCGCTCCAAGGTGCGCTCCGCCGCCCGCCGCGCCGTGAAGGCGATCGGCTACGAGCAAGACGGCTTCCACTGGAAGACCGCCAAGATCGACGTCCTCCTCCACGAGCAGTCGGCCGACATCGCGCAAGGCGTCGACGCCGGCTCGAAGGCGACCGAGGGCGCGGGCGACCAGGGCATCATGTTCGGCTACGCCTGCCGCGAGACGGCCGAGCTGATGCCCGCCCCGATCTTCTATGCGCACAAGATTCTGGAGCGCCTGTCCGAGGCCCGCCGCTCGGGCGAGGGCGGCGCCGGGGTGCTCGGCCCCGACGCCAAGAGCCAGGTGACCGTGCGCTACCAGGACGGCAAGCCCGTCTCGATCTCCTCGATCGTCCTGTCCACGCAGCATGTCGACGAGAGCCTGACCTCGGCCGACGTGCGCCGGCTGGTCGAGCCCTTCGTGCGCGAGGCGACGAGCGGCCTGCCGATCGAGGACGACTGCGTCTGGCACGTCAATCCGACCGGCAAGTTCGTGATCGGCGGCCCGGACGGCGACGCCGGGCTCACGGGCCGCAAGATCATCGTCGACACCTATGGCGGCGCGGCCCCGCACGGCGGCGGCGCGTTTTCCGGCAAGGACCCGACCAAGGTCGATCGCTCGGCGGCCTATGCCGCACGCTATCTCGCCAAGAACGTCGTCGCGGCCAATCTCGCCGAGCGCTGCACCATCCAGCTCTCCTACGCCATCGGCGTCGCCGAGCCGGTGTCGGTCTATGTCGA
>NZ_CAJYIU010000059.1 GCF_913775355.1 uncultured Aureimonas sp. | reverse complement strand
CGCCGGAGACCTCTTCGCCTCCGGCTTCCTGCGCGGCTACACAGCCGGCCTGCCCCACGACCAGTCCGCCCGCCTCGGCGCCATCGCCGCCGGCCACATCATCGCCCAGATCGGCCCGCGCCCCCAGACCCCGCTCGCCGACCTGCCGGAGGTCCGCGCGATCCTGGGGTAGGTGCGGATGGGACATCGCGGGGCTGCCGCCCCGGTCCCCGCTCGGGGCCTGGCGTCCCCGAACCCCTGCTTTCATTTGACAGTTTTCCAAGGAAAAGGGGGCCGATGGCCCCCTTTTCCTTGGACACTCTTCAAGTGAAGTGGGGTCCAGGGGACGTCATGTCCTCTAGCGGGGTGCGGGGGCAGCGCCCCTGCTGGCATCCCATCCCGAGCCCTACCCCGCGACCGCGGGGCGCTCGGTGGCGACGCGGTAGCTGATGGCTTCGGCGAGGTGCGGGCGGCCGACGGTCTCGGTGCCGGCAAGGTCGGCCAGCGTCCGGGCGACCTTGAGGATGCGGTGGTAGGCGCGGGCCGAGAAGGCCATGCGCTCGGCGGCCTCGCGCAGGAGCTTCGAGCCGGCGGCATCGGGGGCGGCGACGCGCTCGACGAGGGCGGCCGAGCAATGGGCGTTGAGCGTCGTGGGCGGCAGGCCGAGCGCTTCGTAGCGCGCGGCCTGGATGGCGCGGGCGGCCTCGACGCGCGCGCGCACCATGGCGGACGGCTCGGACGGGGCGACGGTCAGGAGGTCGGCGGCCGAGACGGCTGGCACGTCGATGCGGATGTCGATGCGGTCGAGAAGCGGGCCGGAGACGCGGGCCTGATAGTCCGAGGCGCATCGTGGCCCGCGCGCGCAGGTGTGTCCGGGCTCGCCGGCCATGCCGCAGCGGCACGGGTTCATCGCGGCGACGAGTTGGAACCGGGCGGGATAGGTGACGCGGTAGTTGGCGCGCGCGATGACGCTCTCGCCGCTTTCGATCGGCTGGCGCAGCGAATCGAGGACGGCGGGCGAGAACTCCGGCAACTCGTCGAGAAAGAGGACGCCGCGATGGGCGAGCGACACCTCGCCGGGGCGCGTGCGGTGACCGCCGCCGACCATTGCCGCCATCGAGGCGGAATGGTGCGGGGCGCGGAAGGGACGCCGGTCCGACAGCCGCCCGTCGGACAACTCGCCCGCGATCGAGGCGATGCGCGACACGTCGAGGATCTCGGCGGGCACCAGCGGCGGCAGGATCGAAGGCAGGCGTCCGGCGATCATCGACTTGCCGGAGCCCGGCGGCCCGCACATCAGCATGTTGTGGCCGCCGGCGGCCGCCACCTCGAGCGCCCGGCGGGCGGCCGCCTGCCCGCGGATTTCGGCCATGTCGGGGAGGTCCGCGGCGGACGCGCGTACGGCGGGCTCGGGCCGGCCGAGGACCTGCGTGCCGCGGAAGTGGTTGGCGATCTGGATCAGGCTGCGCGCGGCGACGATCGGCATGTCGACGCTCGCCCAGGCGGCTTCCGGCCCGCCGGCCTCGGGGCAGATCAGGCCGAGCGACAGGTCGTGGGCCGCCATCGCCGCCGGCAGGACGCCCGCGACCGGCGAGACCGTGCCGCCGAGCGAGAGCTCGCCGAGGACGAGGTAGCCGGCAAGCTTCTCGGCGGGCAGCGCGCCGAGCGCCGCCATCAGGCCGAGGGCGATCGGAAGGTCGTAGTGCGAGCCCTCCTTCGGCAGGTCGGCGGGCGCGAGGTTCACGGTCACGCGCTTCGGGGGCATCGAGAGGCCGGACGCGTGCAGCGCCGCCTGGACGCGCTCGCGGCTTTCCGCCACCGCCTTGTCGGCGAGGCCGACAATCTGCATCCCCATCTTGCCGGGCGCGACCATCACCTCGACATCGACTGGAATAGCGTCGACGCCCTGGAAGGCGACGGTCCTGACGCGCGAGATCATGCCGACCCGTTCCCCAACGACTGTCGTCCCCAATCCTCTAGATGTTAGCGAAGCCGCTGGTTGGCGACAAGAACGAGGCGAGAACAAACACGCGTCCTCCACAACCTCTGCGAGTTTCCGGACCGTGTTTCGAAGGGCGAGGAGTCCACCGTCTGGGCAACACATAAACTTGACCGGACGAAGAACTTGCCGAGCACAATTCGGCTACTAGCCGCGCCCGGTCGCCTCTACAGGTGGCTCTCCTTCGACCTCCCGGGATCTCATCTTTCGTGTTCAGACCTCTCGTTGCGGCAGGCCTTGCCGTGCTGCTCGCCGGCTGCGCCCAGCCCATCGTGAAGACCACCGGCCCGCTGGCCATCACGCGGGTCGACATCAACGCCGCCCCGACGCTGAAGGCGCACACCGATCTCCTGCCGCAGGTGCGCCAGACCGTGCCGGCCCAGCTCGTCGGCGCCCATCCGGGCAAGCCGGCGGTGCTCGATCTGACGCTGGTCGACGTTCACTACAAGAACCCGGTCGCCTCGCTGCTCGTCGGCGATTCCAACCACCTGACGGCCAAGGGCGTGCTGCGCGCGGAGGACGGTACCGAGATCACCCGCTTCGACGCGCGCACCTCGGACCAGGGCGCGATCAACGGCATCGCCGGCGCGGTGATCTCGGTCGCGCAGGACCGTGCGCGGGTCGACCGCGCTATGGCGCGCGAACTGGCCAAGGACCTGGAGCGCCGCATCTACGGAAAGGTGACGCGCGAGCCGGCGCAGCTGGAGCTCGCGCCGAAGATCGGAGCGCCGGTCGCGCCTCCGGCCCCTGCAGCGGCGCCGGCTCCCACGGCACCCCGCGTCGGCGCGCCGAAGCCGCTGCCGAAGGGCGCGGCGGGCGTCTGACGGCTCCGTGCAGAAACGAAGAAGGGCGCCTGTAGGCGCGCCTTTTTTAATCAATAATCGCGGTCGTAGCCCTCGGGATCGAAGGGGCCGGCATCCGTGCGCTGCCAGCGCGGCGGGCCGTCCTCGTAGCGCTCGCGCCGGTCCTCCCAGCGCTGGCGCCGATCCTCGCGGCGCTCTTCCCAGCGGTCACGTCGCTCGTCGCGACGCTCCTCCCAGCGGCGGTCGTCGCGGCGGGCATAGGGCGGAGGCGGCGGGCCGTCGCGCCAGTCGCGGCGGGGCGGGCCGGCGCGGTCAAAGATGCGCGGGCCGTAAATGCCGTCCCAGCGCTGGCGCTCGCGATAGAAGGGCCGGTCGCGGTAGTAGCGATCCCAATAGTCGCCGAACGAGTAGGTGACGACCGGTGCGCCGATGTAGCGCACCGAGCGCTCGCCGGTGTAGCGCACGCCGCCGCGCACGAAGGCGAGGTAGTTCGACGACATCCAGCCGCGCTGGCCGTAGAAGTCGACGTCGCACCACGAGCGGTTGGCAAGGCACCCGTAGACGCGCACGTCCTCGCCACCGCGCACCACGTTGACGGGCGGATAGGCGGTCGACGGGCCGGCGCGCAGGTTGACGTTGGTGGTCGCGATCGCGGTCGCGGCGCTGGCGACGCCCGGCACGATGAGGGCACTGAAGAGGAGTGCGGATTTCAGAAGGGTCAAGCGGGGCATGGGAGCCGTCCGGTCACAAGGCTTCGATGAATGCATTCAAGCACGGCGCGGTCGAACGGTTCCCGAACGCCCTGTTCATCGGGCGTTCAGGAACGGACTTCAGCGCTTCGCCTCGACGGCGTCCCAGTAGAGGGCGGCGATGTCGGCCCCGCCGAAACGCTTCACCTCACGGATGCCGGTCGGCGAGGTTACGTTGATCTCGGTGAGGTAGTCGCCGATCACGTCGATGCCGACGAACACCTGCCCGCGCGCCTTCAGCGTCGGGCCGATCCGCGCGCAGATCTCGCGCTCGCGCTCCGTCAGCACGGTCGCCTCGGCACGTCCGCCGACATGCATGTTGGAGCGTGCGTCGGTCTCGGACGGCACGCGGTTGATCGCACCGACGGGCTCGCCGTCGAT